>NZ_JAVJNG010000018.1:12464-79194 GCF_038806185.1 Domibacillus sp. 8LH
GCCGGGATGACCGCGATGATGACAGAGACCGCAGAGATGATCGCGACCACGACCGCAGACACCGCCGGGATGACCGCGATGATGACAGAGACCGCAGAGATGATCGCGACCACGACCGCAGACACCGCCGGGATGACCGCGACCACGACCGCAGACACCGCCGGGATGACCGCGATGATCATAAGAGAATACCTTGGATTTTTACTCTGTAATATGATCTCCGAAAAAATAGAGACTGTCCCCAAGTCATTGATAACGACTTGGGGGCAGTCTCCTTTTTGATATCTGGCATTTAAAGTATAAATGAATTATCGGATACGTGAAATAAGGTATAAGATGATTGTTAAGATTTATTTCTGCGATAGAGATCCCGGCTCTTGTAACCCGCTCCAAGTATCATTTTCATTTCCTCGCGCCGCTTTGCTTTGGTGGCCTCCTGTTTAGCACTATACACATAACGAGCCCAATCTTTACGGTATCCTGGAGTGAGTGACTGAAAAAAAGCAAGTAACTCCGGAGTATCCTGCAAATCCTTTTCCACATGTGGAATCATTTCGATATAATCGTCTACGCATTGACTGGCTTTTGTAGAAGTATTCTTTGTGTTACGGGATTCTTCTTTCAGACCGACAACCGTAAACACGTCATCTAACCCAACCATACGTACAAATTTAATGTTACTGGTCCCAAGGTAGCCATTTTCTCCTGCTCCCAGTCCATTCATTAGCTCGTCTCGATGAATAAATGTTGGATACACTTTATTCCCCTTTTTTGGATAAGCCAAGAATATGTAGCCGCTTTTATTTAAATAATTTTCTTCAATCACCTTATTTACAGTTGATTTTAAAGACTCCATATCTAACACAAAGGCAAAGATAAGGTCATATTTGCTATTGGCTAGGTCGGTGTCATAATTGTGTAACTCTGTTAAATAATCTGCTCCATCTGGCAAGTTTAATACTGCTGCTTTTTCATATTTTTTTAGGTTCAATTTTTCCACTATTGTTTTCGGCATCCTTAACCATCCTTAAAATTGCTTATTCTACTTATAGTGTAAGAGTATCCTTCACAGTTAGCAACGTTATAGGCATTAACCAAATAATATGTCTGTTTCTCAAATCGGTTATCGTTTCCCATAGTTTATCTATAGTCATAGGATCCAGTGCTGGCAAAAATGACACTCCATATCAACAAAATTAAAATAGTCTTTTAAAAAACTTCATGAATTATCCGATCATAAACCAAACCGTATAAGACAAAATAAAACCAAGCTGGATACTAAAAGTTAAACTAAAACAGATCAGCTTATATGTCACCTCCAAACAAGCCATATTTAAAAGCTTTTTAATTTTTCAATTATGTATTCACTTTTCTCTTTCTATCCATACTAATCACAATGTAAAGAAAAGGGTGAAGTCATGATGCTTAAAATTGTCTTACCGGTTATTCTTTTCATATTCATGATCACCGGCCTGAGCCGGTATTTGCTGATAACGTCCAGAAAAGATCTAGTTAACGTTTCGACCAAGGCATCTTCCAAGCCTGTAGTCGTATTCGTCATTGACTCACTGATGGATCAGCCCCTACAAAAAGCAATAAAAGAAGGAAAAGCACCTGCATTTGAATTCTTAATAAAACATGGCCAATACTATTCTGACGTGGTCAGTTCTTACCCTACCATGTCCGTCACCATCGATAGTACCTTGTTAACGGGTACATACGCCAATGATCATAAAGTTCCTGGCCTTGTCTGGCTCAAAAAGGACGAAAACCGAGTCATTAATTACGGTCCTGGAAAAATCGAATTTTTAGATATTGGCGCAAAGCAAATATTAACAGACAGTTTAATTCACTTAAACAAGGCACATCTAAGCCGGTATGTTCCCACCATTTATGAAGAGCTGGCAAGAAGCGAAATCCAGTCTGCTTCCATTAACGGACTGATCTATCGTGGTAATCAAGTTCATCGCTTACACATTCCAAAACTTTTCACCGGCATGAATCTGCTGCCACGCAATGTAGAGGTAAACGGTCCTTCTCTTCTGTCCATAGGAAGCTTGACACAATACAACCAGGAAAATGATTGGTCTAATCATATATGGAAAGGTGCTGGCGTAAACGATTACTTTACGGCAAATGAACTGAAATACTTTATCCAAAAAAATCAGCTGCCGCCTTTTACGCTGGCCTACTTCCCCGATCTGGACCGCGATATTCACAAAAACGGACCAATGGAACAGAAAGGTATTGAAGAAGTGGATAAGCAGCTGCAGATGATTTTGAATGCCTATCCATCATGGGAGGAAGCGATTCAAAAGATGACCTGGATTGTACATGGAGACAGTGCGCAATCTGCTGTTATAAATGATCGCAGCAAGGCGCTGATTGATTTAACCATATTATTGGATCAATATACTCTTTGGACACCGGATCAGCCGTCTAACAAGGAAATTGCTTTAGCTGTTAATGAGCGCATGGCGTACGTTTATCTGCAGGATGAAACGATTAAGATTTCTGATATTTCAGCAAGGTTAAAAGCCGATTCCAGGATTGGCTTTATTGCCTGGAAAAAGGGAGAGACGGGTTATGTAGTGTCGTCAAAATCCGATACGCCTTTTACTTTTTCCCCTGACGGCCCATACACAGATTCTTACGGACAATCCTGGACGCTGAACGGAGATCCTGCCCTTTTAGATTTATCTATTAATGAACAAAATGAAATCAGCTATGGTGACTACCCGGATGCCCTTGCAAGATTAGATGGAGCCCTTCGCTCACACGAAGGCCGGTATATCATTATTGATGCCAAACCGGGTTATGAATTTGTTGAAAAAAACAGTCCGAATCATGCAGGAACAGCAGCGCACGGCTCCTTGCATAAAGCAGATTCTGTCGTTCCTTTGATTATCGCAGGAACAGATCAGGCACCTAAACATTTGCGATTAGTTGATTTCAAAGACTGGCTGGTAAAACTGGCCAAATAACACAAACAAGAAACGGCAATTTTTATATGAAGCCATTTGGTCCTGGTGAACCTCTCCACCTAAATCAAGAATTTTGATGAAGCATCCCTTATTTCGAACAAAAATTAGCGCTTCCCCCACCACATCGAGGATGTTGAAGGGGAATGCGGCGCTAATTTTTGTTCAATCTGCTGGATTAAATGTTTTTTGATTACTTATTTTTTAATGTTAACAACAGTCGCGGGCCTGTCGGCGAAGCAATCCAAATTATTTTCCCTCGATTAAAAAATTTAAAGCCATATTGTGAATGAATTCACATAAATGTCACGATTGATATATTGCCAATAGGCTGTTCTGTTGTATATTAACTATATATTCACTATAGATACGAGGAGAATGTTCCAATGAAAAAAATAATTGCTTTCTTGCTCGCAGCTGCTGTCGCCATGACGCCTCTTTTTACAGAAGCTCATGTGAAATGGTTCACAAAATTAGAGCCACAAAAAGAAACGATTGAGCATATTTTGTCTCCCTTCTTTTTAACCTTGGCAATTGTAATTGCTGTATTGCTTGGCTTATTAACCCTTGTGATTCCTAAAACAACAAATTGGACGATTATTCAAAAATGGGATGAGACGTTATCTGGCTTTCGAAAATACTCACGGTATTTACTGAAATACGGCACTGCGGCTGCTTTAATCATACAAGTGATAAACGGAACAATTTTCGCTCCCGAGTTTCATATTGAACAAACGGCCACAGCCGTTTTTGTATGGGCCGTGATTATCTTTCTTTGCATCCCCCACCATGCGGCCACAAAAGTAGGTGCTGTCATTCTGTTAGGATTATTTAGTTATGTCACTGTACACAACGGTATTTTTCATATGCTTGATTATGGGTTTTACCTTGCTATTATTGCTGTATTGCTTATCGGAAAAACACGATTTGAAGAAAAAGGCTTCCCTCTTTTGTATTTGGGAACTGGGCTTTCTTTATGCTGGGTTGCGGTTGAAAAATGGGTGTATCCGACAATGACACTTGATATCGTTTCAGCTCACCACGTGCCAACGTTCGGATTTGATCCGGCTATGTTTATCGTTATGGCTGCTTTTATTGAATTCATTGTCGGCTATCTGCTTGTCGTCGGTATTTTAAACCGGGTTGTTGGGCTCGTTGTTACCGTTATTTTCATTATGACAACGATGCTGTTCGGCTTTACAGAAATTATCGGCCATTTTATGATTCATGTGATCTTGATTATTTTCATTATCGAAGGTGTATCTTTTTACAACCCGCCTATCAAGTTGCATAAAACAAAACTGGATCAGTTTATCTTTGTTTTCCTTAACTTTTTGTTTGTTCTTTCAACATTCCTGCTGATTTACTATCGTTTCGCGTAACAGGCATCCTAGAATAGGAAATACAAGCTTCTTTGTGAATGTTCGAATACTTAAAGCGCCACTAACTCTGTTTGTTAGTGGCGCTTCTTTTTGAACTCATTCTCATTCCATATCTAAAGATTGGATAGCTTTACCCAAACTTTCCCGTTCGGACATTTTATCATTCATTCCTCATCGTCTTTTAGCACTCAGCTGCTTTTATTTTTTATTTTTGTGCTTTTGCGAGGCGAATAACATTCCAGGATAATTTCGGCAGTTGGGCGGATAATTGGCCGTTATCTACTTTTGCATCTCCATTATTATGAGGAACTACATTGGAATGGTTATGCTGGTTCGTCGCTTTCATATCGTTATTTTCTAGAACAATATGTTCTTTTACTGTATATCCTTCAAAACTTCTTACTTCGCCGCTTAAGCTGAGCGATTCTTCCTGATGACGATTTACCGCAAATATGGTCAGCGTTTCATCATCCTCGTTATAAACAGAAATTGTGTCAAGGTATGGAACGTCCGTGAAATCTTTGCAATCATATTTTGGCGATGACACAATGGCTTGCAGTGCTGTTCCACGTCCAAATACAGATGCATGCATGTATGGATAGAAAATTGGCTGTTTCCAGGCTTCCCCGCCTTTTTCAGTCATAATCGGTGCAATGACATTGACAAGCTGAGCAAGGCAGGCAATTTTTACACGGTCTGCACGGCGCAATAGAGAAATGAGCATACTTCCGACCAGCAAGGCGTCTTCGAATGTATAAATGTCTTCAAGCTGCGGAGGGGCTACTGCCCACGGTTCAAGCTGTTTATCAGCTTCTCTTGAATGGAACCAAACATTCCACTCATCAAATGATAGATTAATTGTTTTGTTGCTGCGCTTTTTCGCTTTAATGTAGTCAGCAATGGAAATAACGGAATAAATAAATTGATCCATATCCATTGATTGCGCTAAATAATTTGCTAAGTCCTCATCCTTGTTTCCATAATACGTATGCAGCGAGATAAATTCCACGTGATCATACGTATGCTCTAGTACTGTTGCTTCCCATTCCGCAAACGTCGGCATATGCCGGTTTGAACTTCCGCAGGCAACCAACTCGATTGAAGGATCCACCCATTTCATTGCTTTGGCTGTTTCAGCAGCAAGGCGTCCGTATTCGTGAGCTGTTTTATGGCCGATTTGCCACGGACCATCCATTTCGTTCCCGAGACACCACGTCTTAATATTGTGGGGTTCTTTGTAGCCGTGAGAGATTCGCATGTCACTCCAATATGAACCGGAAGGATGATTACAATATTCCACAAGATTGCGGGCTGCATCAATGCCTCTCGTACCTAAGTTAACTGCCATGTTCACTTCAGCATTAATTTTTTTTGCCCAGTCCATAAACTCATTTGTACCAATTACATTCGGCTCTGTTGCACGCCACGCCAGCTCTAATTTACGCGGGCGTTCTGAGATAGGTCCCACCCCATCTTCCCAATTATAGCCTGAGACAAAATTGCCTCCCGGATAGCGGACAAGCGGCACCTTTAACTCCTTCACAAGCTCTATTACATCTGTGCGAAATCCTTGCTCATCAGCAGAAGGATGATCCGGCTCGTAAATTCCTTCATAAACAGCACGCCCTAAATGTTCAATAAATGAACCATAAATACGCTCATCGATTTGGCCAATTACAAATTCTTTATCAATTGTCATCTTCGCTTTTTGTGTCATCATTATTTTCTCCTTTTTCGTGTACGTACACGTTTTTTAATAAGGGAATCCGTAATTTCCGGATTCACGCAGTATATGTTTCCTGGACAGCTGGAGCAGACTTTTTTGCCCGTAATGCTTTTGCTTTTCTTTCCACTCGATTGAATGAATGCTGTACAAGCCAAAGCTGAATAATGGCCAGTGTACTGCTAAGAAAGAAAAGCGCTGCGGAAGGATAAGAAAAAAGCAGATAGTAAATTGCTGATTGGCTAACAAGCACCGCGATCGAAATAGGCAGGTTCACGATACTCATGATGAAAGCTGTTTTCCATACATGAAGAAACGATCCCTTCCCCGCTATATAGAGCGGCAGTAGATGGGTGCCTGTAATAACTAAGAAAAATACAGCTAGATAAAATGCCGCAATTATGGGAAGGCCAGCTCCATTTTCTTGAATAACTAAAAAGTTTACATATAAAACGAGTGCGGCTGCCATATAAACAAGCCCTATCTGGTTAGAAGTAAAAAAGGATGAACGATAAGAAGCCCAAAATACCCCGAATATTGGCACACTTTCTTCACCATCAAGCCATCTTTTACAGATCGTCATTAAAGCTGCTGTCGCCGGAAAAAAACCGAAGATAATAAGGCCAGCAGCACTAAAAAGCATCCAAAGAAAATGAACATAAGCAAGCTTAGCCATCCAGGAAAAAACGGTTACAAGCTTCTCCATAAATGCATTGGGTTTCATTGTTGATCCTCCTGTCTTTTACCACTTTCCTTCTTTCTGATATGGATTTTTTAAGTCCGCCTGATGAGAAAGAGCGTGCCGGATTGGCTGTATGTTTGCAAAAACTTATCCCTTACGCACAAGTTTAAAGCCATCTTCGTACAAATTTCTTTTTTCTCAAGGAGAAGACCGTCCTTCAAAAAATAGCTTTGTTAATAGAATTTCATTATCCTTTCACTCCACCTACCGTTAATCCTTCAATAAAGAAACGCTGGAAGAATAGGAACAAAATAATAACCGGAAGAACTGTCATAACAGATCCAGCAATCAAAACATCATAATTGTTTCCATACGGCGTCAAAAGCGTCGCCAATCCAACAGGAAGTGTAAACATCGAGTTAGACCTGAGCACAACTAGCGGCCATAAGAAATTGTTCCAGCTTGAAAGCCCTTGCAAAATAGCCATAGCGGCAAAAGATGGCAGCATCAGTGGTGCCATGATACGAAAGAAGATTCCGTATTCTGTACACCCATCCATACGCGCCGATTCCATTAAATCTTTTGGAAGACCAGACGCATACTGTCTAAAAAAGAACACGGCTACAGGCGCCACTATCATAGGCAAAATAACTGCCAAATAGGTATCAACCATTTGTATTTTAATCATAAATTGATAAAGCGGCAGCATGAGAATTTCAAAAGGAATCATCAAGATTAGCAATACAAGAATGAAAATAAAGCGGTTTCCTTTAAATTCATAAACAGCGAGAGCATAACCGACCATAGACGAAAAAAACAAACAGAGGACAATCGTGAATGCAGAAATGATTAAACTGTTTATATACCAATCCCAGTAGTTTCCTGCTTCTGAAAATATATACGTATAGTTATTCAGGTTTAGCTTCTCAAACGGGATTGATAGGGTAATCCCGCTTCTCATTAAATCCGATGACGGTCTTAATGAAGAAATTAAAAGAGAAAATAAAGGAAAAACAGCTAAAATTGCTATAATAGCAATGAGGGAGGTTACCCCGATGGTCCAAAGTTTTTCTTTAGAATTCATCTGTTTATTCTCCTTTCTTAAAAGTACCAAATGCTACAAGCTGAATAATGCTAATAATGAAGATAATCAGCATTAAAACCACACCAATCGCGGCACCAAACCCCATATCGTTCATTCGGAAGCCTTGCTGATAAATATAACCAACGATTGTTAACCCAATGTTCCCCGGTGAACTATCCTGCCAGAAAACATAGGATTCTTCGTACATCCGAAATCCGTGAATAATAGAAATAGTGATGACATAAATAGTGATCGGCTTTAAGAGCGGCAAAGTAATATGGCGAAATTTATGATACACACCAGCACCATCCATATCTGCTGCTTCATATAATTCCTTTGGCACATTCGCTAAACCCGCCATGAAGTAAAGGATATTAACTCCCATCCATTTCCATGAGCATAAAAGAACCATCAAGAACATTCCTGATACAGCTCCAAATTTCCAATCCACCGGATCCATTCCAAAAAACGCAATCACAGTGTTTGCCAGACCATCTTCCGATTCACCAAACATAAGCCTAAAAATAACCCCAGCCACAATTGTCGATGTTAAAGCCGGAATAAAGATAGCTGCTCTAAACAAGTCAGCAAAACGAGTGAATTTTGAATTTAACAATACAGCTAAAATAATTGGAATAATGGTCAAGATCGACGTTGTTAACACAACATATATAGTTGTATTAGAAAGTGCTTTAAAAAAAGTAGGGTTGAAAATTCTTTCATAATTGCTTAAACCAATAAAGGTTGTTTGTCCGGGAAGAACAGACTGGAAACTGAGAATGACACCACTGATAAGCGGATAAAGGAAAAGCAATAAAAACGAAAGAACAAAAGGGGCTACAAACACGTATGGAACAACTTGTTTTGATAAAAAGAAACCTTTTATCGACCGCTTCGGTTTACCGACGTCTTGCTTCACTACAGCCCGTTCAATCATAATTTACTCCTTTCTGTATTCATCATTTTAGATAAGAAGGAAGGCATGCCGCCTTCCCTTTTTGCCTTATTTTATTTACTTTCAACCGCTTCTTCAGCTTGTTTAAGTGCTTCCTCGGCAGTTTGAGACTGAGAACGAAGAACGTTGTTAAATACGTTTGTGAACAATTGCTCCTGGGCATCAGGAATTTTTTCGTTCATGTTAATAGAGTCGATTTCATCTTTTACACTGAGAAGCGTATCGAAAATATCATCTCCAAAATATTCATAGTATTTATTGTCTTCACGGATTTCCGGCTTGTCCCAAACTGTCCACATCGGCGGATCAAATCCCAAAACCTTCCACAAAGCAATATTTCCTTCTTCAGATAACTTTGCATAAGCCAAAAACTCTTTTGCTAATTCAGGATGTTTTGTTTGATTGGTTACAGCAGTACCTGTGCCGCCTGCACCTGCAGAACGATTACCGTCTTCTGTCCATTTCGGCATTGGGCGAATGACCATTTTACCTTTTAAATCGGGCATATAATCTGTAAAACGGCTCATATACCACATCGGCATTAAGATAGAAGCAGCTCCGCCGCCATTCATGTAACCGTAAAACTCTTCTGCATGATACTCTCCTCCCGGAGCAAGCTCAGCACTTTTATCTTCATAAATTAATTTTTGCATTGCTTCTAATGTCTTTATATTTGTTTCACTTGCGATTGTTGCTTTACCATTTTCATCAAAAAAGTCGGAGCCTTGTTGTTTAATAAGAGGCCAGTAAGACCACCAGTCTGCACTTTCAAAAGCTACCATTTTTGCGTCGGTATTTTCGGCAACTTTTTTTCCTGCTGCTACGTAATCTTCCCAAGTGATAATTGAATCAATATCAACGCCGGCTTTATCCATGATTTCTTTATTGTAGTATGCTACTGTCGCTCCTACATGAGTTGGCAGACCATAGTTTTTTCCGTCTTTTGAATAAATATCAAATCGGGATTCAATGAATTTATCACGAACAGGCTCTACATATTCATTCATTGGAAGAAGCTGTGGTTCACCTTTTAAATAGTTCGGAAAGCGCCCTAGCTCTATATCAACAATATCTGGCGCTCCTGTACCTGACTGCAAAGCTAAAAGCAAGTTATTATGCATATTGTCATACGGATACGCTTCTGCCTTCAACTTAATCGGGCGATCCGGGAATTCCTTGTTCCATCTTTTTACGGCATCTTCATAAAATTTGATGTGAACTTCTTGGAAAGTCCAAAACTTTAACTCAGTCGCATCTTTTGCATCACTGCCAATTACTGCTGTCTTGTCCGCTCCCTCAGCATTTTCTGAGCCACCGCCGCCGCCTTTTCCACATGCTGCCAGAATGACAAACAACATACTAAAGAGCATGACGTACAAGCTGCTTTTTTTCATTCCCTTCTCCCCTTTGCTTGATTAAATTCAAAACAAAACATTTATCAACACTGTCGCTGACCCTTTTCCGTGTACGTACACGAAAATCCCACTAAGATAATCTTGCTTTTCGTGTACGTACACGAAAATCCCAATAGATAACCCTATTATTCGTGACGTACACGATTCTACATAAAAAGACTTTTAAAGATAGCGCTTACATTAGAACTAGCAACAATGTTGATAAATTAAATTTTATCACCCCTGAATTATAGGATCAACCTTTTTTTCAAATATTCAATTAAATTATATCGATTCCCCTCTAATAATCTCGTGATCTAAAAGTGGTATAGATATATAGGCACCTTTCTCTATTTTATTCACAATACTTTCAACCGCTTTTTCTCCAATTTGTACAATTGGAAATTTGACCGTCGTTAGGCGCGGTGAAATGTACTTTAGCATATCAATATCATCAAACCCCATAACGCCTGCCTGTTCTGGAATTGCAATATTTCTTTCTTTTAACAAATTCATTACTTCCAGTGCATACAAATCTGTAGAGCAGACAATAGCTGTTTTTGCAGCTGGATCAAACGCGTAGGCTTGCAGCTTGTTTAAATAATCTGAGTCTTTTAATACGAGGGGTTCGGGAGCGTTATTCAATTTAATCCCTTCTAAAAATCCAATGAAGCGCTCTTCCTGTGTGTAAATGTTGGTTTTGCCCGCATATGCAAGTGGAGGACTTACATAAACAAAACGTTTATAATCTTTTGATGCAATGTAGTTGACCGCTTCTTTCATCGCTAGCCGCTCACGAATCCCAATATATTCCCAATTGTTTGATATAAAATTAAAAATGGTCACAATCGGTGTGTGAAACCTGCTTAAATAATTGTCAAACTCTTCCCCTTGATTCACTGTGAATAAAATGATTCCGTCCACTTTACGGTTGATTAAATATTCAATGCACATCCGCTCATTTTCAGGATCTTTATCCGTGAGTGTAATATAAACAAAATAACCAAGTTCCCTTGATTTCTGTTCAATAGCATTCATCAGCTGGGCGAATGAGCGATTGTATAAATCAAATAATACAACGCCAAGTGTCATCGTCCTGCCCATAACAAGGCTTCTAGCAGTAAAATCCGGCTGATAATTCATTTCTTTCGCTGCCTTCAATACTTTGTTTCTTGTTTTTTCACTAATGCCTGTCCGGTTATTAAGCGCTCTATCCACAGTACCGGCAGAAACGCCGCAAACGGCTGCAATATCTTTAATCGTAACGCGCATGTTTTATACCTCCTTCGGCTGATCCCTTACTTCAAATGCAATAAAGATTGATAATACTGTATTATACTTCATTTGAACGGTCAAATTGTTTGTTTCGGGTATACAAAAGCAAACACGGATGCGAATTGCCCGCCATGTTTGCTTTAAACCCCTTCCCTGCCTGAATGAATTCAATAAACTCCTTTACCTCGTAAAACATCGGTTTACTTCTTTGGGGCTGTGTAATATCTTCTATGGTTCCATTCCAATAATCATCTCTATTTATTCTGATACATAAGAGTCTCCTGGAACTGTTTCCATTTTACTAGAAGTGCTATTTTTGGAGCCGAAGCTATATGATTTTAACGACAGGTGGAGCCACAATCGATGTGATAAAAAAATATATAGAAGAACAAAGAGAATAAAGACCTTAGCGCCTATCCCCCACTAAATTGAAGATTTTGAAGAAGAATGCGGCGCTCATTTTTATTCAATGGTAGATGATCAGAGATTTTTACTCACTCAATATGTATCGATCTATTGCATGGGCCACACCGTTTTTATCGTTTGAATCAGTAACCGTATCACACATCTCTTTTACTAGAGGATCTGCGTTGCCCATTGCAATTGAGAGACCGGCCAATTCAAGCATTGGAACATCGTTAAAGTTGTCTCCAATGGCCACGGTATTATCGAGAGGAATACCATAATATTCAGCCACTCTTTTCAGAGCATTTCCTTTGTTTCCGTTTTGGTCCATTACTTCGATATTCAAAGGGCCTGAGGAGGTGATGACAATGCTGGAAATCCCCCCTAGATAAGCACTTAACGCTCTTTTAGTGGTGCTATTTAAAGTCAGTACAAAGAATTTTTGAACTGTTAATTCTTCCTCATTAAACAATTCATTATACTTATTAAAATATTTAATAAGACTAGACTTCTGTGGTTGTTCAGTAATCCTTTGATAAATTTCATCCGGGAGACCTTCGATTTCAATCCTATCCTTTTTCACAGCAAACGCTACTCGTTCCGACCAGTCTGCAGGTACATAAATCCCATGGTTAGTATAGACCCGATATGGAACTCTATCCTCATCTAATTTCTCTGCAATCTTTATAATATCTTTTCTGTCCAGCGAAATACTTTCCAAAACACTTTCATTGACTTGAACAACCGTTCCGTTGCTTCCTGCCAACGGGCATGAAATCTCGTATTTTTTAAGGATTTGTTGAATATCTTCTGGTGCGCGGCCGGAGCAGATCATTACAATATTCCCCTGGCTCTGTGCTTTTCGCAGTGCCTCAATATTTTCTTTCGTAATCTCCATTCCCGGGGATAGCAAAGTGCCATCCAAATCAATAGCAATAAGTTTCATATTCTTCACCTCTTATACTAAAATTAAATGTAATACTGCCTTCTCAGTATAAACCTTTATTTCATTCCTGTTCTAAAAATTTAGAGCTTTCCAGGCAATTTCTTTTCAGTTTTTATATTCAAGAGGCTTAATCAAATGAAAAGCCCCAAATATGCCACAAGGTCTATACCTGCCTTCCTTTCGACTAGCTCGCTTTTTTCGTCCTTCTCAATCGATCCAAACGGCTCTGAATACTTCTTGCAGAGCGGGCCATGATTTCTCCTATTTGTTTTTGTGTATACCTTTGCGAATAATACATGTGCCAAATCTTTGCGTCTTCTTCAGCAGTCCAGCTGTGGTTTTCTTTTTGGGGGCGATGAATGAAGTCGTAGTGCCTTTGCTGCTGGACCCATTCCGGCTCAGGAACCAAGGTATTTTTAGAAACGCGGCACCAGTTGATCCGCTCTTTGTTTTCTTCCGCCCATTTCCAAAACTCCCTCACTTCGATCATCGTAAACACACGTGTTTTAACAGTTGCCTGGTAGCAAGGCATGCCATATTTCTGAATCCAATTGTAAACAGTATGAATGTCCACTTTGAGCGCTTCAGCCAAATGATACGTTGTGAGATCACCATTATTAGACCTGCCACCGTAAATACCAAGGCGGTTCAATCTTCCTTCCACCGCTCCCGTTGTTCTATTCAGTTTTTTGGCAATAAACGAAATGGGCTGTTTCCCATACCGCTCGATCATGTAATCATCTTCCTCTGCCGTCCATCTGCGCAGCGGATTTTCTCTTTGCAGCTTCAGAACTTTAAGACGAGTAGAAACAGAGTTTACAGGCCTGCCAAGCTGCTCAGCAATTTCCACGTTCTTCATATTGTTTAGATTTTTTATAAGAAATGAGTCTTCTTCAGCACACCACGGCTTTCGCTGGCGCGTTTCCCCGGTGCGAAGCTTTAACCTCATGACTCGCTTATTCACAGACTCTTTGCTGCGTCCGCCTAAACACTGTCCAATGGCTTCAGGCGTCATTTTGCAAAGATTTTCTTTTAAAAATTGATCCTCTTCTTCTGTCCAGATCTTTGGTTTACCCATCACTAATCACCTCGCGTAAAAACGTAACCCCTTTACATGAAAAGCAAAGGTGTCATCGTTAACATCTATGAGTATTTCCTTTAATGCGGTTATTTAAAATAGATAGTTAACAAATAAAAACAGAAACATTAGTTCTATTATAGCACATACGTTCCTTTATTCAACTTATTTATGCGTACTTTCATTATGTAAGAGCCCAACTCCTGCTAGTAACAGATCTTATTTGCAAACAAGCATTTTGTAAGATACAAATTTTAGTAATTCAACAAAACCGAGCTATTTCTCTTTCATAGAAAAATAGAGCAGGGCAGCCTATGAAAAAGGTAACTCTGCTCTATTTTTTTAGTTTTATCTATTTTGCAAATTCCTAATTTGGCTAAGGGGTTCCGTGCTGAGTTCAGATTCATATAGAAGGCTTTTGTAGGCAATAAAGCTTCATGGCAGTGCAGGCAGCTGCGTAGAAATAGAAAAGCGACTCGGCACCAACACCCTTGCATACATGTTCATCGTCTTGCTTCTATATCTATCTCCCTTTAATTTTCTAAGATGACAGCTTGTTTTTGGTTGTGTATTCACTAGTTTTAAATCGCTTACAATATTCTTCGAACTGCTATATTTATTACAACACAAAATACGAAATATGATCTATTAAAGAGAAAAAACCTTTTAAACCAAGCACAAGGAAAGCTAAAATGAGGTTGCAAACAGCGAGAATCTTCTTCTCATGTTTTTTACGCAAGGCGATCAAACTCAAGATAACGACTATTGAGATGCCTATATAAAAAGGCAATGTCAGATCAAAGGGTGCTGGAACAAAAGCATATACTACTGACAAAGCAGCTAATAATATAACTAGAATGAATGCTGTATAACTCAGCCACGAACATTTTTTAGTTTTTATGATCATTTCCCCCCTTCTTTTTCATTTCATGAAATGTATTGCATCCTGGCTTTCTAATCGGCATTTTATGCTGCTTAAGGATTTTTGACACAAAAAAACGGATTGTGGCTGCGAAAATAATTATTTTCATTAACCCAATACGAATACCCCATCCATTTTAATGGATGGGGTATTTATGTTTGGAAAAATTCTAGATTGCATATTTCTCTGATGTATTAAGTCCGTTTCTTATCGTTTTAACCAGTCCTACCATTGATTCGAAAACGTCTGCCTTTGAGTATTTTCTGGTTTGTTCTTTCTCGAGTTTATAGTTATCATCCGATAATTTAAGAACCGTTACAAGGTGAACTTCTTCAGTTTGATCCACTAGAAGATAGGTGTAGTCCCCTTCCTTAGATTCATCTTCCCCCGAATTCCAAAGTTCCGTAATTTTAAATTTATCACCATAAAATTCTTTAACTGCAGCTAGTGGTGTTCTTTCTGCCATTTTATTCTTCCCCTCCTAAAGGTAATAAATGAAAATGAGTGGGCGAGTCTACTTATCTTACATAATCCGTTTTAAATGAATTCCTCCGCCTGGTCTTTTATTAAAAGAATACAATTATGTTGGTTTTATTCCCTTTTTCATTAAAAATATTCAACAAACAAAGCAGTTAATATGTTATATATCCAGCACATATATATTAATCAAACTCACTAACTCTTTTCCTTCTTCAGGATTTTTAATACTTCTCTTAATGCAAAGGAATGGTATGCCCCTTTTTTCGTAATCATTCCAAGATTCCAAGGCACAGCGGGTCCGCTTAAAGGAACAATATGAATGTTGGGGTTATTCTGCTTATGGTAAATCGATTTCGGAAGCAGCGTAATGCCAAACTCGGAAGAAACAAGCTCAAGGATTAAGTCCCACTGTGAACTCTGATAAGAAACCTCCGGCGTAAACCCTGCATTGATACAAACCTTTTTAATATAGTCATGCAGCGTAAACTCTTCTGAAAAAAGAATAAACTGTTCATCTTTTAATTCGCTGATACGAACGGCATTCCGTCCGGCCAGAGGATGATTTTTATGTACGTACAGGACAAACTCATCCGTAATAAATGGATACACATGGAACGCCGACGTGTCAGCTGGCAGTACAACAATGCCGAGGTCCACCTGCCCGGTTTCAACAAGCTGGCCAATCAGCTTTGCACCGCGTTCCGTCAACTGGAGCGATACATTCGGATACTTTTCCTGAATTCTTCGGGCAATACCAGGAAAAAACAAGGTGCCAATCAGCGGCGGAATGCCAATTTTAATCTCACCGGCTATCACGTTCATTAAGTCATCCAGTAACACAGGGATTTCAGCTAAGGAAGCGGCTGCTTTTTGTGCCTGTTCATACACAATCCGGCCGGCATCAGTGAGCCGCACATGGCGGGTAGAACGGTCAAACAGCTCTATATTCAGTTCTTCTTCTATTTTTTTGACCGCTTTGCTGAAGGAAGGCTGTGAAAGATAGGAATGAGCGGCTGCCTTGGTAAAGCTCTGATGATCCGCCACTTCCATAAATAATTTCAAATCATGTAATTCCATTCATATCCCCTCATTTATTCGTTATATTCATATTATTTATTCTTTTTATGTATTTTACTTATAAATGTTTCTCCTGTACATTATTAAGTAACAGAATATTCACATTAAAGGAGGCAAAAACCATGAAGTCCAGCAAGCTATTCACTTCTTTTTCGAAAGCGGTTTCAGACATTCAGGACGGCTCCACATTAATTGTCGGCGGCTTCGGATTATGCGGGATTCCCGAATGCTCCATTCAAGCTTTAAAAGAACAAGGCACAAAGAATTTAACCGTTGTCAGCAACAATTGCGGTGTGGATGACTGGGGGCTGGGTCTTCTTTTGGCAAACAGGCAGATTAAAAAAATGGTTTCCTCTTATGTAGGTGAAAATAAAATCTTTGAACAGCAGTATTTAAGCGGGGAACTGGAAGTAGAGCTGACACCACAGGGAACACTTGCAGAGCGGATGAGAGCAGGCGGAGCTGGCATTCCTGGATTTTATACAGCCACAGGCATTGGAACACCGGTCGCCGAAGGCAAAGAAACGAAGGAATTTGACGGAAAAACTTATCTGCTGGAACGGGGAATTGTCGGAGACTTTGCGCTTGTAAAAGCCTGGAAAGCAGATACGCTGGGCAATCTTGTTTACCGGAAAACGTCCCGCAATTTCAACCCCTTGGCTGCGATGGCTGGGAAAATTACCATCGCTGAAGTAGAGGAAATTGTGGAGGCCGGTGAGCTGGATCCTGATGAAATTCATACACCGGGCATTTACGTCCAGCGCCTCCTCCTCGGCACAGGCTACGAAAAACGAATTGAGCGGCGGACGGTTGTCCACTTATAACTGGAGAAAAGGAGTGAATAAACATGAAAGATACACGTTCAGCTATTGTAAAAAGAGCCGTACAGGAAATAAAAGACGGTATGAACGTCAACCTGGGCATTGGCATGCCGACCCTGGTTGCCAACGAAATACCGGACAATACTCACGTACTGCTGCAGTCGGAAAACGGATTGCTTGGCATTGGCCCTTACCCGCTTGCAGGCGAGGAAGACGCGGACTTGATCAATGCAGGAAAAGAAACCATTACGACTGTTCCAGGCTCCTCTTTTTTCGACAGTGCTGAATCCTTTGCCATGATCCGCGGAGGCCATATTGACCTTGCCATTCTCGGTGGAATGGAAGTGTCCCAAAATGGGGATCTGGCCAACTGGATGATTCCAGGCAAAATGGTGAAAGGAATGGGCGGTGCCATGGATCTTGTTAATGGCGCAAAGCGGGTCGTCGTGATTATGGAGCATATGAGTAAGCATGGTGAATCCAAAATTAAAAAAGAATGCTCCCTCCCCCTTACCGGCCAAAAAGTGGTACACCGCCTGATTACCGATCTTGCCGTTTTTGATTTTACACCCGAAGGCATGGTTCTGATCGAAACAGCCAGCGGCATTACAGTAGAAGAAGTGAAAGAGAAAACTGAGGCTTCCTTTACCGTTTCCTCTTCTCTTTCGGAGGTGCAATAAGATGACAAAAACAGTAATCATCGACGGTGCGCGGACACCTATAGGCAAATTCGGCGGTTCTCTTTCTTCCTTGAAAGCGACAGAACTTGGCGGTATTGCAATGAAAGAAGCTTTGAGACGGGCAGGCGTAAAACCGGAAGATGTCGATGAAGTTATTTTCGGTAACGTTTTACAAGCTGGACAAGGACAGATCCCTTCCCGCCAGGCTGCACGGGAAGCTGGAATCCCCTGGGATGTGAAAACAGAAACAATCAATAAAGTGTGTGCTTCAGGTCTTCGCAGTGTAACGCTTGGGGACCAAATTATCCGCCTGGGTGAGGAAGACATCATCCTCGCTGGAGGCATGGAATCTATGTCGAATGCGCCTTATGCCGTTTTCAAAGCACGGTTTGGTGCACGTATGGGCGATACGCCTATGGTTGACTTAATGATTCACGACGGTCTTTCTTGCAGCTTTACCGGGGTCCACATGGGCACATATGGAAACACAACAGCTGACCAGTTGGAGTTATCCCGCGAAGACCAGGATGCATGGGCCGTGCGCAGCCATGAGCGGGCGGTAGCTGCGATCGCAAATGGAACTATCGCCGAAGAAATTGTTGCGGTTGAGGTTCCCCAGCGAAAAGGAAATCCGCTCATCATTGATACAGACGAAGCTCCGCGTCATGACACGACAAAAGACGTTCTGGCCAAGCTGCGGCCTGCCTTTGGCAAAGAAGGTACGATTACCGCAGGAAATGCCCCGGGGGTGAACGACGGAGCGGCTGCACTCGTTTTAATGAGTGAGGAACGTGCTGAAAAAGAAGGGAAAAACGTTTTGGCCACGATCATTGCCCATGCAGAAGTAGCGGTTGAAGCTGAAAGGTTTCCACAGACACCCGGCCTGGTGATTAATGAACTATTAAAGAAAACAGGCAAATCAGTCGAAGATATTGACCTTTTTGAAATCAATGAAGCATTCGCTGCTGTAGCGCTCGCGAGCAATAAAATAGCTGGAGTGAATCCCGAAAAGGTAAACGTAAATGGCGGCGCGGTTGCATTCGGGCATCCAATCGGTGCGAGCGGAGCCCGGATTATTTTGACTCTGGCATATGAACTGAAACGTCGCGGCGGCGGGATTGGCATCGCAGCCATCTGTTCGGGAAGCGGCCAGGGTGATGCAATTATGATTGAAGTGGCTGTCTAAGATATAGGCGTATTACCTGGATCCTTGTAGAAACAGTAATGGTTCCGGTCCACTATTGACCAATAATGAAACAAGAGAAAAGCTCATGATGACAAGATCATCATGAGCTTTTCCCGTTTTCCCTGCATCCATTGATACTTAAAACAATATAACTGGGGTTCTTATTTATTTCATTAAACGGTGATCAATCGGTATCAAGCAAAATCGATTGTATTCTTTCTTGGCTGAACGTTTCTTTTCCAACCAGTTGTGGCTAAGCGAAGATTTATACCCCCCTAACCTTCACATACATATATACAAATATATTTGTATACGCACGAAAGAAAAGGTGTTGTAAATCTACTCTAGTCAGCAATACACAAATTATTTATGGAACAAATGAATATCAGCCAAAGCTTGGTGGAGATTTGCCCAGGTTACTTGTTTGCTGAAATCTAAACCAAGACTTACGACTGTTTGTGCAATTTCAGGCCGAATTCCTGTAAGAATCGTCTGAACACCAAGCAGTTTTAATGCATCAATTACTTTAAAAATTTGGTCTGCTACCATTGTATCAACCATTAGTACACCAGATAAATCAAGTATCAAATGCGTTAAGTTTAGCTTCTTGGCTGCTTTTAATGTTTCTTCCATCAACAGTCCAGCTCTTTCTGTATCTATATTGCCAATCAAAGGCAAAACGGCTATACCTTTTGAAAGAGGGACAACTGGAACTGATAACTCTATAAATGCCGTTTTCGCATTTTCAAGGCTTTCCTTATAAAAATGGATATAGGTCAAACTAAAGCAATAAACAGCATGATCAAGGAGCGGGTCAATTACCCGGGCAGATGCAAACACTGTTTTCACCGACATGTTGTGTTTTACTGCTGCTTCCTCTATGACTTCGCTTATAAAAGCACGATAATAAGCTGTATCTTTAAGCGCCTCGTCTAACGGCACACCTAAACTGTGTATAAATTCCCCTGTTTCTTTTCCCCATTTTTCTATATCCGCATATGCTTTTTCTTTATCCACACCTCTTATAAGAGCTTCCCCAAAAAGAGACACAAAATTGGCTCTAATATCTATCGCTTGTTGCTCTTCCAGCTGAGAAATGAGGTGTTTTTGTGCCTCAGCAGCTTCAGATAATCTAATTTCATGGACCTTTTTAGCAATATCGTATTTGGTTTCTACTATTGTTTCCCCAAGAATTTTTAACTCATTTTCCATTTTTATTATCCCCCGAAGCATGCATCTATTTTCAGTATATTTAAAAACATATTACAGGAAATCAATTAATAGGAAAAGCCTTATTAATCCGTCCTATCCTGTTTAGTTTAACAAGAACATCCACCATATCTTTTAATAAGTTTTTTTCTAAGTCAATTTTGAAATTTAATAGTGTCGATGGTCAACTACTTAACCAAGGTCGGTGCAATTGGCCCGTATGACTGGAATTGCCGAGTAACATTTGCTTTATTATACAGGCTCTGCTTAACGATCGTACGGCTAGTTGTAAAAGAGGGCCCGTTTTCAAGCCGCACCTTCAATTGTGATTTATAACAATAGGAATACGGTTTAGTTTTGGCCCTTTGCCTTATTTTCATGCAACTAAAGCAATCATTATTTAAAAAGATCTTTTTTCTTCTCGCCGGCAGATGCCAGGAAACTTACTGATCACTCATAAAGGATTTTTATCTTGATTATAAGAAGTAAGCAAGTAAAACTGTTTTGCGAGAAAATGCGGTGTGTACGGCATATCGTTTCGCAGCCAGGATACGATCGTACCAATCAAAGCTGAAGATCTATGCCAAATTGCAATATCTTTTTGAATTCCTGCTTTATCAATGAAAAAATTCCTTCCTTTATGTTCGAATCTTTCAGTAATAATTTCCGTGAGCATTGTTAACAAGCGCTCAGTAAAGATTGGAGCCTTCCTTGAAGCCAAAGTAACCTTATAAAAGCTAGAATGCTGAGCAATATGTTCAAGCAGCTTCTCGAGTCTCAGCCAATCCGTATTTTTGAGAGAGTCCTCATTCACTGGCTGACCGTTTATGACATTTTGAATGTCTTCAATCATAGCATCCGCCATCTTCTCTAACATATCCGGTATATCACGGTAATGCAGATAAAACGTAACGCGGCTAATCGTAGCACGCTCCGCTATACGGCTGACAGACATTTTCTCGACATCCATTTCCTGCAGCAAATCCACAAAAGCCTCTTTAATTAACAGCCGCGTACGAAGAATTCGAGGGTCTGTATGATCTTTCGTATGATCCATCGGTTTCCTTTTCCTTTCTCCTTAAAATGAAATATACAATTAATTAGGAAATGTATTGTATTCCCCAACTAAACAAGTCAAAAAGCAGTGATATCAGCATCACTGCTTTTTGACTTGTTCTTATTTAATGGATCTACTGGTGAACAACCTGCTGTTCCCTCTTTATGATTTTTTGCACATTGTCTCGTTTTTTTGTAGCCAAATAGATAATAATCGGATACCGAAACTGTTGATGAAAAAGGATAAAGGCACTTAAAAATGGCGGATAGCTCCGACGCCTAGCCGATTCCCTTTACACTATTATTGGCATTTCCCCAATTACCATATAGTTTACTATTAAAGATTTAGTCATTATGAACGATAAATACTATAGGAATTAGTACTATAGATTCCGCCATAATCATGTCACTTATTGTAATGTTTGCAGTGTTCACGACCTTTTCTTCAGAAATAATAACCAGCAGTACGCAATTTGTCCTAAAAAGTAAGTATTTTTATTTTTTCAACGACATATACTTAAGAAATAAATGGACATATAATAGCGTCTTACATTTACACCAATACTTTTACAAAAGGAGGAAAGCAGATTTTTACTTAATCTGCTGATTCTATGAACAATAAAACAATTGAGATACACGTTAACGAGTTTTGGGAAAAATATCTTGCAGCATCTAACATACGAGAACTGATTGATCTTCTGAATTGGTGCGATGAACTTTCTTCAGAATTGCTGGACAAAGGAATGGATGATGAGACCTTCCGAGGGTTTTTAAATTCGATTCCAAACATGATTATTACGGCCAAAATTCGTAATGGAATGCACCGGAGATTTTGTGAAAAACTAGAAGATCAAAATCTTATTTTTAAAGTAACTTCTAAACATATTTCCGCCATGCCACAGGAAGAAATAAGCACCCTTTTATATTACGATAAGCGTAAAGACCTTTCTTCCGATCCAGAATTTAAAAAGAAAATGATGTTTTGAACTACCGCCCACTTACCTGACGGTTAAAGTGGGGGATTCCTGGGCAAGAGGATCTTCGACCCCCAGTAATCAGGCTAACCCCGTATTCCAACGGTTTTATGACCAATCTTAAATAGACTGAAGTGAAAGAAGCCGAAGGGCTTCTTTTTTAATATTCAGGCTCGCATTCAGGTCCCGGTCGTGACGTACGCCGCAGGAAGGACACTCCCACACCCGGACAGCGAGACTCTTTACATCCTTATGCTGGTGGCCACACCCGGAACAGAGCTGGCTTGATGGGAAGAACGGATCGACTTTTATGATCGTCCGTCCGTACCACTTAGCTTTGTAAGCGAGCATTTCGTTGAACCTCGACCATGACGCATCGTGAATCTCTTTGCTTAGTTTATTGTTTTGGACGAGATTCTTCACTGACAAATTCTCCACTGCGATCACTTGGTTTTCATGAACGAGCTTGGTCGTCAGCTTGTGAAGAAAATCTTCTCTTGTGTGTTTGATTTTTTCGTGCAGTTTAGCAATCTGGACTTTATTTTTTTTCCACGATTTCGAACCTTCTTTTTTACGTGCAAACGCACGCTGAAGAAAGGCTAATCGCTTTTCGTGTTTTTGATAGTATTTCGGGTTGGCAATGGATTCACCGTTGGAAAGCACGGCAAACTCTTTTAATCCCAGGTCAATGCCAACGGCATCGTTGGTGCTTGGTTTGTACGGGGAATAAGGCATCTCGCAAATGACCGAAATAGAATACCGGCCGGTACTGCTGCGGCGCACGGTGACACGCTTAATGTTGCCTTCGATGTTTCGGGACTTGGAAAAACGAATCCAGCCGAGTTTCGGCAGCTGAATGCGATTGTCCACGATTTTAATATTGTTATTTGTCATTTTGGTTGTGTAACTTTGGACCGGTTTTTTCTTGCTCTTGAATGTCGGATGGCCCTTAAAGTCATACACCGTTGGCGTATAGCCTTCTGCACATTTTTTAGCGGCTCGTTTTTTTAATTCTTTTTTTGGCTGATCCTTATATTTTTTGAATCCTTCGTACTGATATTCGATGCTTGCCTGAAGAGCAATACTGTCAGGACTAGACAACCATTTGAATTTTTCTTTTAGCCCAGGGAGAAGCTTTTTAGCGGCTGTTTCTGTATACCGTTTTTTTGTTTTTTCGAAACTCTTGATGTTTTCATTTAATATATAATTGTAGACAAACCGGCAGCAGCCGATCGTTTGGTTAATCAGTTGTTTTTGCTGGTCACTTGGATAGATTTTAAACCGAAAGGCTTTAAAATGAAGGTTCTGTTTTTCATCTTTTTTGGTTTTTATCATTTTCCTCATCCCTTGAACATTTGTTCTATACCTAATTATACCATTTTAGTAATAGAGCGTTCAAGGAAAAAGAATGACTGAAAGAGCAACGATTCATCCCCCACTTAGCAAGCTTGAAGTGGGGGTGTTCTCGCCGAAGATGATAAATGAAATAACTTCATTTAATTATCCTGAGTAACACAACAAGCGATCTTTCCTGTATAAGATTGCTTTTTCTTTTCTGCGCGTATGTCAAATACCACTTAAAATATGTGCAACTTGCCGGCAAAAGCGACAGCATCCGCAGTATCCTGAATGGAAGTTTGTTCGTAACCTTTTGTTCAATAGGGATACAACTCCGCCCTTTAAATAAAAAATCCGCTATTCCATAAAGGACAGCGGATTTTTAACTTAATGACGAGTTTACTTCTGCTTTTCTATTTAAACAGCTCTCTCGTTTTTCTTTTCAATATGGTTCATAATAGTTTCTCCCTCAACGTCGATGTTTGGCAGAATTTTATCCAGCCATTTTGGCAAATACCAAGCTGATTTCCCCATTAACGTCATCACGGCAGGCACGATGGTCATTCTCACAACAAACGCGTCAAAGAGAACACCAAACGCCAGGGCCATTCCCATTACTTTAATCATCGCATCAGGCGTCATCATAAAGCCAATGAATACTGCCATCATGATCAATCCTGCTGCTGTCACGACCCTGCCGCTGTCGCGCATTCCATCTAAAATGGCTTTGCGGGGATCTCCTGTATGAACATACACTTCACGCATTTTGCTGACCAGGAAGATCTCGTAATCCATTGCCAGCCCGAATAAGATTCCGATCAAGATAACAGGCAGGAACGCTAAGATCGGGCCTGAAGCCGGAAAACCAAAGAGGTCAAGCAAGTTTCCATCCTGCACGATAAATACGACAAATCCAAGTGTAGCACCAAGAGAAAGCAGGAATCCTAATACGGCTTTTAATGGGATTAAAAGAGACCTAAATACCAGAACCAGGAGCACATAAGCAAGCCCTACGATGAGTGAGGCGAATACTGGCAGGGCATCATTTAGCTTTTGTGCAATATCATTATTCATCGCTGTCGTGCCTGTAACCATCAGTTCTATCCCGTTTTCTTTTTCAGTCTGCTCAGATTTTTCTCGAATGATTTTTACCAAATCCTTGGTCTTTGTATCATCCGGCCCGGTTTCTGGGATAACATTCATAACATATAATTCTCCAGAAGGTCCAGGGAAAGCCGGGGTTACACCTTTGACACCAGACAGCTCGCTCAATTCTTTTGCAATCTCGTTCACTGTCTGTGGCGTTTTGCTGTCTGCTTCTTCTGCTTTTGCTGCTACTACCAACGAGGCGTTAGATCCTTCGCCATATGCTTCCGTCAGCAAATCATACGCTCTTCTTTCCGTTGTCTCTGTTGACTTCGTTGTCCCATCAGAAGGCAGCCCAAGATTCATATGGAACATAGGAACGGCAATGATTACAAGGAGCGCAATCGCAACGATGGAAACCATTAAAGGCCGCTTTGTAACAAATTCTCCCCATTTACTTGAGCCTTCTTTTTTCTTATCCATTCCCATAAGCTTTTGCAGAAATTTATTTTCCTTAGACGGTCCAATTTTATGTCCAATCATGGCTAATATCGCCGGCAACACGATGATGGATACTAAAACAGCTGTGAGAATGCTGACGGCTGCAGAGATTCCCATCATAGTTAAAAATGGAATCTGTGCAACAGCTAATCCTAAAAGCCCAATGACAACTGTGATGCCTGCAAATACCACAGCGCTCCCAGCTGTTCCATTGGCTAATGCAATCGACTGCTGAACAGAATATCCTTTGGCAAGCTGCTCTTTAAACCGTGTCATGATAAATAAGGCATAATCGATTCCTACTGCCAGTCCCAGCATGGCAGCCAGAGAGATAGAAACAGACTGGATGTCGATAAAATTGGTTCCTATGACGATCCCAATCAGCCCGATGCCTAATCCTAGAACAGCCGTAAGAATCGGCAGTCCAGCTGCGATAAACGATGCAAAGGTAACAGCCAGTACAAAAAAGGCAATCACAATCCCAGCTGCCTCAGCAAAATGGGCCGCTGATTCGGAAAATGTCAGGTTATCCCCTCTTACCTCCGTTTGAATGCCTGCATCCCTTGTTGTTTTAATGTGGTCTAAAATATTGTTTTTAGAATCCTCTGTTACCCCTTCAGCTTTGACTTTGAACGTTACTTCTCCATATCCGACCTTCTTATCTTCGCTTATACTCATAAGCTGCATCGGTGTTGTTACGGAAGCGACATCCGGGTCTTTTTTGATTTCATTTAACGTATCTGTAATTACTTGTTGTACTTCTGCCGATTCCAGCGTTTTATTTTCAGGCGCTTTAAAGACGACTTGTACTTTGGCCCCTTGGCTTCCTGCTTCCTTAAACTCTTCACTAATGACTTTGCCTGCCCGGTCTGCCGGTGTATTTGGAATCGTCAGATCCTCGTTAAACGAGGAACCCATGTTCAAGGCAAGGGCCGCTAATACAAGCAAAATTCCCAGCGTGCTAAAAGCTACTTTTTTCCGGTGTATGGCTGCCCATTGTCCTAACCTGTAAAGATACTTTGCTATTTTAATCTCCTCCTAGTTTTACTTGGAATCTTTATTTCCCCATGGGTTATCTTGAGGGAAAAACAGGACATCAAAATACTTTGAGTGATCCATTCCTTCTGCTTCCATTTTTTCTTTAACAGCTGAAACGAATAACCGCATTCCTTCCTCCACGATCTCCTGTTCATTTGGCTTTAACAGATTTAATACATCTCTCACTGCCTGGTTGAAAGGTTCTGGCGCACCCTCATTTATTTCTTTCAGGGTTTCCTCAGTCAGGGTAATGTTTACCGACCGTTTATCTTTAGGATTAGGAGTTTTCATGAGAATTCCTTTTGCCGTAAGCCGTTCAACAATATCCGAAACCGTACTTTGAGTCATTCTTAAGTTTTGCGTCAGCTGTTTGATACTAATTGCTTCATTTACCAATACTTCGGCTATAACCCTTGCCTGGGGTACGGTGACACCCTGCTCCTCCGCATGTTTTTGAATACTTTTCATCATATACCGATGTAAAAAATCGATGGATTCACGAATAAATTCAGCTCTTTCCCTCATTTCTATCTTCCTCCCGAAAATCATCCCGTACGATACATCGAACACGATACATCGCACGGGATGTATATTACAATCATCTACCTGCTTTGTCAAGGTAAAAACAGATATATGCTAAGCTGTCAACTGCTGACGGTAATCTTAAGAAAGCAAGAAAGATTCTCCCGCTTTTTCAGGACTAGTGTATTTTCTTTGCTTTCTTTTGCATTCCTGTATATGATTCTTCCCATATAGTCCTTGATTTTAATAACTACCATGAGGACAGCACCGATTTCTTACATATTGGACAGAACACAGAAGGAAATGGCACATTTTTTGGATTAATAGATTTTTATAACATGTTAACGGGAGGAATAGGTTTGGGAAAACAAGACGTGAAAGGAAAGAAAGTGATTATTACCGGAGCAAACAGCGGAATAGGCTTTGAGGCTGCTAAAGTATTAACAGCACAAGGTGCCGACGTCGTACTGGCGATTCGAAACGAGGAAAAAGGAAAAGAAGCAGCACAAAATATTAAAAAAGAGCATGAAGGAGCAAAAGTTTCTGTTATGAAACTGGATTTGGCGGACCTTGCCAGCGTAAAGGCATTCGCTGATGCGTACAAAGAGCGCTTTGACCAGCTCGACATTCTGATTAATAATGCAGGCGTGATGGTCCCTCCCTACCAAAAAACGAAGGATGGATTCGAATTGCAGTTTGGCGGAAACCATTTGGGCCACTTTGCCCTAACCGGTCATTTGCTTCCGCTGCTAAAAGCGGCCCCTTCTGCCCGCGTGGTCACGCTGAGCAGCATTGCACATAGAAAAGCATCCATCGACTTTAGTAACCTGGACGGCTCTAAAGGCTACAAAGCAATGAAGTTTTACCGTCAAAGCAAGCTTGCGAACCTATTGTTTGCAAAGGAATTCGACAACCGGCTGAAACAAGCTGGAATAAATGCAATGAGTGTGGCGTGCCACCCGGGGATTAGTGCGACGAACCTCTTCAAGGTCGGAGGGGAACGCATGCAGCCAATCGTGAAATCTCTGCTCTATCGGTTTTTCCAGACACCAGAAATGGGATCCTTACCTACCATTTATGCTGCGACCGAAGAAACATTGAAAGGCGGAGAATACGTCGGCCCGGACGGAAGAGGAAACCACAAAGGATACCCTGCGATCGAAGTGCCTGCCAAAGGAGTCTATGATGAGAAGACAATGAGGAAACTATGGGATGTGTCCGAGGAATTAACTGGAGTCGTATTTGATTTTTCATGAGCCATTGGTGGTCTGGACTCACAAAGAAAAAGATAAGCCCTATTCCTAAATAAAGGATAGGACTTATCTATATCTGTATAAACCGCCCTTGGCTGCAGCTAAAAATGAAGACGGCTGCCATTACATCGAATATTATGAAAGGAAGGCGCGCTGATTTTTTGTTTGAAAAAATCAAGGCCTGGCCATTCACCGATGGTTTTAATTCCACAAAAAACATCGTAGATAAAAGATGATACAACATGCCAGTTGTTTCTTATATCGCTGTCAATGTGTTAATGCATTATAAATTGAATAATCTACTTCACCTGAGATATTTTCCATCCCATTTTCACACAACTCCATAGCCATTAAGTAATCTATAGAAAGCGGAAGATTTTTTTTGGACGCATAGATACCGAATTTAGTTGATGTTTTAAATCCAAAACGTTGATAATATTGATAATCTCCTTCAACAATAATTCCCTTATATCCCATTGTAGCAGCTAATTTAATACCTTCCTTCAACATATACTTACCAATTCCCTGGCGTTGTTTATTAATCGCCACCGAAACTGGTGATAACATCAATATTTCATTTTCAAACTTATTACTAATTGGAAGCTTAGAAAGCATAAAATGACCTATAATAAATCCTTCTTCCTCAACGACTAAATCAAGCTCAGGAATATAAAAATGTTTTTCTCTAATCTCTCTCACCAAAGCTTTTTCAGCTGCTCCATTTGAATAATTGGTGTTTTTGAATATTTCATATACAAATTCGTCAATAAAACTATATTCTTCTTTTTTAACAACCCTTAGCTCCATGCATACACCTCCAGTGTACAGTTATATCTTTATTTCCATAACGTTTCTAAAACTCCTCCTTTAACTAGCCCGACTGCTGAACAAGAGAAATTCGGCATATCCATATAGAACTTTTGACCAAACTTTTTAAAAAGCTACAATAATGATTAATCTAGTCGTAAAAAAGACTTCGCAAGTAAAAAGCTCCTATCTCGATTGATTTGATAGGAGCTTGTTTGATACATTCAATATCATTATCGTTTGTTAACCTTTGCTTTTAAGCTATGCATACTTTGTTACGGCCTGAATTCTTAGCCTCATATAATGCAGTGTCCGCACTTTCAAGCAGCGTACTTGGATGCATAGGCTTGTCTTGAGAGCTGGCTATGCCTAATGAAACGGTAACGTGAATACTTTCTCCACCGCTAAGCCGGAACACATTTCCCTCTACCCGTCTTCTAATATTCTCCGCAATTTCAGCTGCCATTGTTAGCGGGCAGTCAGCCAATATTACCGTGAATTCCTCACCGCCGTTCCGGCTTACTATATCTGTACTTCTGACGGATTTCTGTAAAATTTCACTAAGCTGCTTTAATACTGCATCTCCTTCACTATGCCCGTACGTGTCATTTACTTTTTTGAAGAAATCAATATCAACATAAAGAAGGGACAATGGCTGATTTTTGCTTGCAGCTTCATTTACCAGCTGTTTAAACATTTCCTCAAAATGCCTGACATTATGTAAGCCTGTTAATCCATCTGTTTCAGATTCGGTTTTATACCTTTCAAGCATCATCTGGCTTTTTCTAAGGAGATCTATTGTATGAAAAGACACAAAACCGCCTAGATAAGAGATACCCCAATACAAAGGGATCAACTGAAAAAGAAAAGTTTTATCTTGTATTAAGGAAATAGCGATGCCAGAAAAATAGAGGTTAGCAAAAGTAACCATAATGATCGTTTTTACTGTTCTGGAAATTCCCGTTTTGGATACAAATATTGAAAAAACAGTAACCGAAACAATAAATGTAATCGAAATAAGGGCAGAAAGATTTAGTCCAATTAATAGACGTCCGGCGATCACAAGGACCATTGCAATCAGGACAGATACTGAACCGCCGGCAGAAGCCAGCAGAATTAAAGGGATATGCCTTAGATCAATAAGCGTATTGCCAATGTGCATCCCGTATTGCATTAAGATATTCGCCATCAGGCCCCCTATTAATCCAACTATTATTTTTCTTTTAATAGAGGAGCTCTGATGTAAAGGGGTTCCTTTTGTAACCTGGGCATACAACAGTAAAAGCGAGACAAGAATCGCTAAGTTTGCAAAAAGATCTTTGATTATTATCATGTTCATCACCTAAATAGAATCGTAAATTTCCTTCTAAGTATTCCACTATATTATCGACAGCATAATGAGTGTTTTAAATATGATCCAATTCCATTTTTTCTTTATCTTCCTATGAAATGGAACCAGCACTCGCTTTTCTACTTTTCTTATACGTCTTATTTCGGATCTGTATTGGCCGTTTCTTCATAAATAAAACAGCAAGAGTATCGAAACTTATTAGAGCGCTTGAAAAAAGGCGGCCAAATTCTCATAATCACGCTGGTATGTACTCAAGAAATAGTCCGACAGATGACTCACGTGCTGCTTGAAAAAGTTTTGAGGACATTTCGTTTCCGATGTTTCATGGCTCAGCGGCTTAAAAAACAAGCAGCTACACAAGCCAATATTTAGCCAGCTTATGCGGTTTTTCTTTAACACTTCCCTCAAATGCCATACATAATCAGAAAAATCAGGATCTGTCGGCTCAGCAGCTTAGAGCACGCTCTTGCCATTCAGTTTAATCTTTTTATATTATTTCTTCTTTTATTTCCCATAATAGACCATAAAGCACTATTTCAAGGGAATCTATCTGGTTTAAAGGTGTTTCTTGCTACCTCATCCCAGCTGAGATAGCACTTCCAGCGATTAAACCTCTTAGTTCATTGAAGCTCAAATTGACAAATTCTTTAGACTTCTCACTTTGATATTTTATTTATTCAGTCCAATTTGTTAGCGCCAGGTACTAAAGCCAGGTATAATACAATAGAGATGAGATAACTATACACGAATTGAGGTCCTTTATACATGTATGATTATAAAACGGAATTAACGGCACCGGAAAATTATAACATTACACAAGAGATTGAAAATCATAGTTCCGATAAATTGGCTCTCGTTTATGAAAACGAAGCTGGAGATACTCAAACGATCACGTATAACGAGCTGATCAAACAATCCAATAAGCTTGCGAATGGGTTAAACCAACTCGGTTTGCAAAAGGGAGACCGTGTGATGGTCGTGACGACCCGCTTAATTCAGTCTTATGTGATTTATATGGCTTGTTTAAAAGCAGGACTTGTCATTATCCCTTCTTCTGAACTGCTGCGTGCCAAGGATATTGCTTACCGGCTGAACCATTCTGAAGCCAAAGCCGTGATTTCTTATGCTGATTTTACCAATGAAATTGACGCTATTAAGGAAGAACTTCTGTATCTTGAACACAAAGTTTCTTTTGGAGGAACAAAGGCTGGCTGGGCAGACCTTCATAGCATCATGGATTCTGCTTCTGAAGACTTCGACAATCAAATCACGAAACGCGATGATCTTGCTTTTCTCGCTTACACTTCCGGCACAACCGGGAATCCAAAAGGTGTTGCTCATACACATAGCTGGGGTTATGCCCATATTCGTATCGCTGCTGAAGAATGGCTTAATATTAAAGAATCGGATACTGTATGGGCAACAGCTGCTCCAGGCTGGCAAAAATGGGTATGGTCCCCCTTCCTTTCGGTTTTAGGTTCAGGTGCAACCGGATTTGTTTATCAGGGAAGATTCACCCCTCAGAAATACTTAAAGCTGCTTCAAGATCAAAAGATCAACGTGCTGTGCTGTACGCCTACTGAATACCGAATGATGGCCAAAACAGAAGGATTAAATCAATACGACCTTTCAAACTTAAGAAGTGCTGTTTCTGCCGGAGAAGCCCTCAATATGGAAGTGATCGATGTATTTAAAAATACATTTAACATCCAAATAAGAGACGGCTATGGACAAACGGAAAGCACACTTTTAATCGGAACGCTGCAGGGTGCTGAACATAAAATAGGCTCAATGGGCAAACCGATCTTGAATGATACGATTGAAATCGTTGATGAGGATGGTGTTCCCGTTCAAACAGGCCAGATTGGCAATATTGCCATTCGGAAAGAATTGCCGGCACTCTTCAAAATGTATTATAAAGACCCCCAAAAAACGGAGAGTTCCTATACAGGAGATTATTTCTTAACAGGAGACCGCGCCAGCAAAGATGAAGAAGGCTTCTACTGGTTCCAGGGAAGAAGTGATGATGTCATTATCAGCTCCGGTTATACAATCGGCCCCTTTGAAATTGAAGATGCCTTAATGAAACATCCTGCTGTACTGGAATGTGCGGCTGTTGCAAGCCCTGATGAAATTAGAGGGAATGTCGTGAAAGCTTTTATTGTATTACAAAATGGAGTTGAAGGTTCCGCTGAACTTGTGAAGGAACTGCAGAGCTTTGTTAAACAAATAACAGCACCTTACAAGTATCCAAGACTTATCGAGTTCGTTGATCACCTGCCGAAAACGGATTCCGGAAAAATCAAACGTGTTGATTTAAGAAACCGTAGGAATCAATGATACACCTGAACTCTCTCCTATTGAACAGCAGCCAAGTACAGACTTGGCTGTTTTTTTATGCAATCTGTGCAATAAGGATTTTCAGCCTACAGCAAATGGCTGTTTAGCGTAATGAATTCAAGAAACCAGCAGGTATATCGGAGGCGGTCGACGTCGTTGTGATCATTAACAAAAATAGGATTTACTAAGTTCCTTTCCGAATCCTTGCGCATAATTTGTTAAAAAAGACAAAGGAGAGAGATCATTGGATTTTAATAAAAAAAACCTTCCTGACCTGTTTCAAGGTTCAGTTGGAGATTTAATCAAATCGTTTGATTCCTTTTTTAATGAATCGATGAAGTATGTTGGCCATTATTTCAGCCAGCCAATTTCTGATTTAACCTGCTATGAAACGGGCTCAAATATGGTTATTGAAGCAGAGTTGAAGAACTGCAGGAAAGAACAGATACAAATCTATATGCTAAGAAACGGCCAGGTAAAAATTAGTGTAGAACACGTTTCTTCTAGTACAGCCCAAAATGATAAAGATGAAATCATTCTTCAAAATCAATCCGTACAGAAAGTCGAAAGAATTGTGGCACTCCCTTGTTTGCCTGGAACAGGCAAAATAAAAGCAACATTTAAGCATGGACTGCTGAGAGTCATTATCCCAAAAAGAGAACAAGCGGAAACCATCATCGAGATTGACTGACCTCTTTGTTTTCTTATTGAAAGATCTATTGGTTATGGGGGAAAGCAGGCTGACTAACAGCACTTGCCTTGATTTTTTGCAAATTTTTTTCTATTTGGCTCAGCCTGCCACACTCCCTTTACTCACCCTTTTCCCCTAATTTAAGAATAAAAGAAAAAAGAACCATGATCTGGTTCTTTAGAAAAAGGTAAAATATTAACGCTCTTTTTTCTTTGCTGTAGAGTTTCGCACCACCAATTTAGGAGACAAGATGACGCGCTGTTTGGATTCCTTCTTTTTTTCAATTTCTTCAATGAGCAGTTCCACTACTTTTTTTCCCATCTCATCAATCGGCTGGGCAATCGTTGTTAAAGGCGGATCACAGATTGTGGATAAAATGGTATTATCAAATCCGACAATCGACAGCTCATTTGGAACCTGTACATTTAGCCCGCGTGCTCCCTGCAGTGCCCCGATTGCCAATGCTTCCGTAGAAGCAAAAACGGCTGTTGGCGGACTCTGTTTTTTCAATAGGCTCAACATCGCCTCTTTTCCTTCATCAATGGAAATATTGTTATGTATAACAAAGCTTTCATCATACGTTAAGCCGTGTTCTTCAAGCGCATTTCTATAGCCTTGAACCCTTGACCGAACGACTGAATAGGTGGCGTCCTCGGTGATCATCGCAATCTTTTCGTGTCCAAGATCAATTAAATGTTTTGTGGCTTCATAACCGCCTAAATAATCATCTACCAGCACCGTATCTACCGCAAGCGAAGGAACGTCTCTTGAAAGCAAGGCCATCGGAAGATTCGTTTTCATCAGCTCTTTGATAGACTTCTCTTTTTTCAGTCCTGTTGCGACAATGATGCCATCTGTGTACTTTTGCTTTAGAATCGAAATGTATTCCAATTCGTTTTTAATGTCATTGTCTGTGCTGCAAATCATCAGACTGTAACCGTGCCGCTTAAGATGGTTTTCAATGCTGCGCGCTATTTCTGCCATAAACGGGTTAGCAATGCTCGGTATTAAAAGCCCAACCGTTTGAATGCGCTTTTTTACGGATGCGGTAACACTGGGCTGATAATTTAATTCCTGCATCGTTTCCTGCACTTTTTTTCTTGTTTTGTCTGCCAGGTTCCCAGTATTATTAAGCACTTTAGATACAGTAGAAATGGACACGCCTGCTTTTTTAGCTACATCATAGATGGTAGGTTTCATCGTTCCCTTTCCCCTCTTTTCTTTCTCACTGCTTTACTATCTATTTTAACCCATTTTGACTGGAATTAAAGAAGATGCTGTCGTTGAGAAAGCGATTTATAATTGAAGGCTTTAACGGGAATGCCCCACTTTTTTTCCTGCTTTCTTTCGGAAAGGATCGCGCTGTTAAGCTTCAATGTTGTTATTTCATCAATAGTTGACTGAAATAAAAAGAAGAGCAGCTGGTGAAAGCCGCTCTCCTTTTATATCCATTTTAAGTTTAGAACTTCTTGATAGATTTAATTGTTATTATTGAGCAGTCGCCGCAACTGGAGTTACTTCCTTAATACGTCCCTCTTGCTTATATTCAAATGGGCTAGGTAATGTTTTAACATAGTCGACCGTTGCTTGAATATCTTCCGGTCCTACTTCCATGCCGCGGGAAACAGCTGCGATGCCATACTTTGTATTACCAAACATATAATTGTTTACGACCACAGTATACTCTTTTGTTTTATCAATTTTGCTTCCGTCAGGAAGAGTGATATCTACAACTTTTGCTGTGTTTGATTGAGCATCCATCGCGTACGTATAGTTGAATCCAGCAACATGAAAGTCATATCCTGAAGGAGAGAGCTGGTTATTTAATATCGTTTCTAAATCAGTACCTGTTACGGTTACTTTATTTAGCACGTTGCCAAATGGCTGAATAGAGAATAAATCACCAAATGTTACTTCCCCGGCGTCAAGCTGTGCCCTCACTCCACCGCCGTTCATAAGGGCAAAGTCCGCATTCATATTTACCTTCATTCCGTCGGCAATCAAATTCCCTAGCGGCAGGTCACGATAATCCCCTGTATAAGCTTTAGCGGTAGACAGCGTGGTTAAAGAATGCCCAACCACCTCCGCTTTGATGGGTTCCACTAAATCCTTGTACTTATTGATAATGTTTGAAACTTCCGCATCTGGTGTGTAATCCTTTTGATACACGGTCACGATTTCGGCTTGCTTGTTCACGACATCTCCCGAAACTGGATCAAGTTCAAGGTCTACATCAGAAAATGCTGAACCGTATGAATATGATTGCACGATTAACTTGCTGTCGACTACTTTATTGACTTTTGCATGGTTATGGGCAGAAAAAATTACATCTATCTCATCGTCCACATTCTCAGCAATTTTGGACGCATCAAATGCATCACTGTTGCCCGTTTGGGTTGTCGGATTATGAGTGAGTACCACAATGGCCTCCACGCCTTTTTTCTTTAATTTTTCCGCATATTTGTTGATGGCTTCAGCTTCATCCGTGATTTTAAGGGTTTCATTCCCTTTGCTTACGATAATATTAGGTGTTTCTTGGGTCACGACCCCGATGAATCCAATTTTCTTACTGCCTGCTTTTTTAACAACATAAGGCTTTGTGATTAATTCTCCCGTTGCCGTATCAAACGCATTAGCCGCAACGATCGGGAAATTCATTCCATCGTATCCAGGAACCCCTTTTGGATGGTCCCCACCCTCGATCATACGATGCAATTCTTCGATCCCTTCATCAAATTCATGGTTTCCAAGTGTTCCTACGTCAAACCCCATAGATTCCATCACTTCAACAGTTGGCTCATCTTGGAAAGCTGCTGAAACAAGCGGGCTTCCACCAATCATATCACCAGTATGTACTAAAAGAGTATTTGGATTTGCCGCTTCTCTCTGTTTCATCGCTGCAGCCGTGTACTCCATACTTCCGGCAAGCACATTCTCACCATCTAATTTTAATTTTGTTATGGTATCGATTTGCCCATGCAGGTCATTTAACCCCAGCAATTGAACCTTGACTGTATTTGCATTCTGGTTTTCTTTATTCTCTGAAGCAAAAGCGTGAGATGAAACAACAGTAGAGGATAAAACCGTTACCGCTAATGATGCTCGTAAGAATTTCCTTATAGAATCTTTCTTTCTTCTTTTCATATAGATTCACTCTCCCAGCGAAGTGTTCATTTCATAGTTTTAACCAAAATGAGCATATCAGATGAAAGGAGGTTTTTTGTTAAGATTATGTAAGACTTATGTTAAAATTTTAAATTCAAATCAGTTTCCAGACAACCAAATAAATGGCTGTATTAACTTTTATTGTTGTTATGATGCAAAATGACGGGACTTTGTTTAAAAGTCCCGTCATTTTGCATCGTAACCATCACGCATCTTCACAATTTGAACTTCCCGTAGAACCGAAAAAGAGGAAACGCTTTCCTTTTGCTAGATGGCTATGACACATCTCTTGTTTAAAAAGTGTATAAAAAAACGGGTCCAACCTTACATTCATTTTAAGGAAAGCGCTCCATATAAGAAGTGCATTTTAACCACTTGAACGTCCATAGCCGTCTCACTTTGCACCTTAAACTATTTTTTCAGCAGCTTGCATGCACTTATGAACCAACTTTTTTCGGACGCAAATCGGCAGTCGTTTCAGCTTGTGCTGGCTTCCAATGTGTTTCAATCTCTTCTAGTGTTTTTCCTTTCGTTTCAGGCACCCATTTCCATACAAAAATGAAAGCAAGCACACACATCAATCCATAGAAGCTATACGTCATACCAGCGCTTATTTCCAACAACGAAGGGAATGTAGCGGATATCAGTAAATTTGAGCTCCAATTGGCTACTACTGTTATTGCCATCACCTGGCCTCTTATTTTATTCGGGAAAATCTCAGAAGCCAATACCCACGTAAGCGGACCCCATGATAAATTGTAAAAAGCGGCGTAAAGCAAAATCAGTACCAATGCTCCGACTCCCATCGAATCGGCAAACGATAAAGCAGCTACGCCAAACATGCCAACCGTCATTCCAAGCGAGCCAAGAAGCAGCAAACGCTTTCTGCCCCATTTGTCAACGGCTATAAGAGCCAGAAAAACAAAAATGAAGTTGACGACTCCCAGAAGAACCGTTTGAAGCATGGAAGTATCTGCACTCGCTCCCATATCAGCAAATATACGGGGTGCATAGTACAAAATGACATTGATCCCGACAAACTGCTGGAACGCCGCTATTAAAATTCCGACGATGACAACCAGCTTCCCGTATGAAAAAACATGTCCTTTCTGCGTATCCATGGTTTGTTTGACTTCATAATAAATTTCTTTTGCAATTTCTTTTGATCCATTTATTTTCTCTAAAATGTTTAAGGCTTCTTCATCTCTATTTTTTGAGATCAGGTAACGTGGTGTTTCGGGCACTAAAAACAGAAGGAAAAAGAACAAAAGTGCTGGAATGGCCTCAGAGGCAAACATGTATCTCCAGCCTAAATCATTGATCCAGCTGATGCTTTGCCCGGCCGCTATTTTCCAGTTTACAAAATAAACCAGCAGTGTACCAAAAATGATCGCTAAATTATTTAAGGTTACCAACCTTCCTCGAATGTTTGCGGGAGATGTTTCACTAATATACAACGGTCCTAATCCGGAGGCTAAACCAACACCTATTCCTCCAATAATTCTGTATACATTAAACATAACGAAAAGACCGATCGTTGGTTCCCCTTTTTCAAAAAAGAGAAACTCAGGATAACTAGAAAGCACTGCTGAAATAAAAAACAAAACAGCAGCAATGATCAATGAATTTCTGCGCCCTATTCGATTGGCGACAACTCCACTAATCAGTCCACCCACAATACATCCAATCAAAGCGCTTGATACCGTCAGTCCATGAAACATGGTATTTAACCCAAGCTTCTCGATAAAGTAGAACTGGAGAGATTGTTCCGCACCGGATATCACTGCTGTATCGTACCCGAACAACAAACCTCCTAATGCAGTAATGGCCGTTAAGTAAATGATATATTTCATGTTTGGTTTCATTGTTCAACCTCACTCTCATCATGAATTTGACAGAGAAAATTCCAAGAAACATTTTTCCGATTACTGGAATAATAGCATTTCAATGATCAAATGACCTGGTGCTTAGACTCACACATTAAACTTTAATCGTCCCCTTTAAAATGATCTTTCCCATCGGGCATTGAGAGCGATTTTCTTGTCTGGATTCATGGAATATTGCCATGAACCCAGATAAGTTTGTTTAAACAGCTTGTTTTAAAATAAAGATATAAAGGGTCATTTTTAAGAACCTACTTTAGCTAGATCCCATTCCTTTATTTTTTGCAAAGAATCCTTGTAGTACCCTGCTACAACTTCTACATAATTCCTGTCTTTAACTGGCGTAAATGGATTTGGACCTTCGGCTGTCATTTCCATAATGATCGGCCCCTTATATCCGATTTCATGCAAAGCCTCAATTTGGCCTTTAATATCTGCATGTCCGTTGCCAACCGCTTGTCTGTTCGAATCTGCCACATGATAAACACCCAGTTTGTCCTTTGTCTCCTTCAACGCCTTAATCGGGCAAGGTTCTTCAATATTCATATGGTAAGCATCTAACAGCACATTAAACTTTTCGCTTTTCACTTCGTCCAGTAAACGCAGCGCTTCTCCCGCTGTAACAACCTGGTGGTTTTCATAACGATTCAGTACTTCAAACACGACCTCAATATCAAGATCCTCTGCTCTTTGCAGGATCGTCGATGAGCTTTTCACAAGCAAATCCCAATCTTTTGCTGAGTCTCCACATCCTTGCGTTTTCCCCACGTCACCATGAAGACAGATTCTTTGAGCACCCAGCTCCTGCGCCCAGCTCAATAGATCCAAAAAATATTGAACCGCACTGGAGCGAACCTGTTCATCAGCACTGGAAATATCCACATTATCAGGGGTGACGGATAATACTTTTAAATCATGCTTCCTTAAGATTGCTTGCAATTCAGCTGGATCTTGGGACAAGTTTCCTTGAACTTCTACTCCGCTTACGCCAATTTCTTTTGCAAGCTTACATTTTTCTTCGAAGGCGATTTCTCCAAATGTCCAAAGGCAAAGACCATACTCTCTCACCATTTTTTCCCTCCACACATCAAGTAGTTTGAATTATCCGAAATTTAAAGACGTTAATCGGCCTATTCGGCGGCTCTCCTGTCCCCTCTTTAAATGAAAACAGGGCTCTTGATTTTGACCGGACGATTGGTTTTAACCGACTCTATACTAGCAAGAGCGATTTGCAGCGCCCAGCGTGCATCTTGTGCGGTCGCATAAGGCTGCGTGTTGTTGATCACACAATCAGCAAAACTTCTTAATTCGTCAACGTAAGCATCAAACAGTAAATCCTGATCATAACGGGATGTATCAAAACTTACACCATTTTGGTCGTATCTTGTCATGCTGGATTGACGTATTCCACCGGCAGTCAGCATGCCGTTTGAGCCAAATACTTCGCCCCGAATGTCGTATCCATATACGGCCTGGAAATTGGCTTCTGCTGTAGCCATAGCTCCATTGTCAAATTTCACCGTAACAAGCGCTGTATCTAATAGTCCGCTTTCTTTCAAATCCGGACGAATCAGTGCATCCGCCATTGCATACACTTCAACCGGCTTTGCACCAGGATTTAAATACATAAGGGTATCAAAGTCATGAATGAGGGTTTCTAAGAAAATCGTCCATTCTGGAATAGATTCCGCTCTATTCAGTTTTGGATCTCTTGTCGTTGATTTTATTAATTGCGGGGTGCCTATTTTTCCGGAAACGATTTCTTCATGAGCTGCTTTAAACCCTTTTTCAAATCTTCTATTAAATCCTACCTGCATGACCGTGTTTGTTTCCTCTACTGCCTGCACAATGGCATTAGCTTCTTCTAAGTTTACTGCCATTGGCTTTTCACAAAATACCGCTTTCTTGTGTTCAATCGCCGCAAGAACGCTGCGTGCATGCGTCCGGGCAGGTGAAACAATGACCACAGCATCTACCTGCGGATCTTGAATCAAGTCCAGGGGGTCTGTATACGTTTTCGCATCTATATTTAACTTTTTCACTAAATTTTCTGCAGCACCAGGAACCGGATCTGCAACCGCATACAAATTAGCCTGTGGTACACGGTAAGCAATGCTTTCTCCATGAAAAGCGCCCATTCTCCCGGCACCGATTAACCCAATGTTTACTTTATTCATAACAATCCCTCCAAAATGGTTTATATCCCTGTTTAAACTAGGAAAGAACTTTCCTTTGAATCAGATTGTAAGCCATTACAAAATATTAGTCAAACGTTTTTTAACTTAAAAAAACAAACCACTTTGCATTATCCCTGTAATTATTGATTATATTAGCTGGATTATTAGCTATTTCATTATCCGATTTACTATAAAACTAAGAAATATCAAGGAAACAACTTTCCTGATTTCCAACTAAATGAATTCATTTCTTTTCCGCTTATCATTCGCCAAGACAGCTCATTGTTTTGAGGTTTTTAAGTTGTGTACGCAGGCAGATGAGAAGTGGCGGTATTTTTCATGCATGCTGCTAATTTTTTAATGTTTAGGCTCTGTGAAAGGCGGCTGTTGATTTTCCTGTTAACTTAACGGTGCATTGTTCAAGAGGATTTTTCTTTCAAATAGCGAATAGTTAAAGTAAAAGTGGAGGAGTGATGAAGTTTATGATCAGCAAAGTCGGACAAATTATGTTGTATGTAAACAATCAAGATGATGCAGTGAATTTTTGGACAGAAAAAGTAGGGTTTCACGTTGTTTCTGAAGAGAATAATGGGCAAGGAATGAGATGGATCGAAATAGCTCCAACAAAAGATGCAGAAACAAGCATTGTGCTGCAAAATAAAGAACTCGTTGCTAAAATGTCCCCTGGGTTAAATCTTGATACTCCTTCATTGATGTTTTTTACTGCAGATTTCGACCAGTTATATAAAGACTTATTAAATAAAAATGTTACAGTCGGAGAAATAGTCAATATGCCTTCAGATAAAGGAAGAGTATTTAACTTTGCTGACAATGAAGAAAATTACTTTGCGGTACTGGAAAAAAATTAATAATCTATATTTCCCTAAAAGCTGCGCTAGTTGAAGAACAAAGCTCAAAAAGCCGTTTAAAAAACGGCTTTTTTTGTTTGAAAACCAAAGTGGAATACAACACATTTTTATTTTAAAATACGCAAGTCTTTTCTGTTCAGCTCACTTTCAACCTTTTTACTTTTTTATATAAATGCGTTTTTATTACATCATGCCCAGAAAGGCAACTTTGATCTTTCTTAGGCAACAGCTTCTTTTGCACAACTCTCTCTCCCTGCACTTATATTTTCTTTTGTATATATGTATATTCATATATACATATATTTGTATATGAATATACATACGACCTCTCTATTACAAAAAACAGCATTAGATGATGAGGTATATTCTTAATCTATTACGATCCGATACATAGGAAAAATGAGAACACTGATACAAAAGAAAACGAAACTTAGATCATTTTGAAGGTCTATTTACTGCAAAACAAAAAACCCGCTTCTGGGCGGGTTTTTTTGCTTAAGCTAACCAAGAACAAAAAAGTCGTTAAAAAACAAATCCGGACATCTATATCGTTGTGAAAATACTCATTGGTTCTCTTTCACTTTTTCATAATCGCAATCTGATTTAACCGGCTTTCAACATTTTTGTAACTTAATTTAGGTTTAAAGCCGGCTGGTCAGCATAATCAATCCATGTAGCACCGTTTTCGGCAGAACGAACACAGTTTTCAATCCAGCGAATGCCGTCGATTCCAGCGTCAATGTCCGGATACACTAGATTTTTTACTGTTTCTTCATCGCTGCGGTTTTTCGCATCCATTGCGATCGCAAATTTAAGGTAGATATTGGACCACGACTCAGACAGCCCTTCCATATGCAAAGCGCCCAGACGCTCATCGGCGTTGCAGCTTTCATCCAAGTAAGGCATGGCGCGGATCAGTGTCTGAATCGGCTCACCCTGCACTTCATAACGAAGTTCATGCGGCTTGCTGTCCCACCACTCCAGGCTTGCTTTTGAGCCGACAATACGGATGCGGTGTCCGTCCATGCAGCCTGCATCGACAGAAGATGTCCATAGTCTGCCTACCGCCCCGTTTTCATAATGCATCATGACGTAAGCATTGTCCTCCAGCGGCGCCCGGCTGCTGATAAAGCTCTGGCGGTCGCAAAGCAGCTTCTTAATCTTCATGTTCGGCATGATAAGCTGTGACATGTAATACGTGTGGATCGAAAGGTCGCCTAGAACAAAGGTCGGTCCAGCAATCTTCGGGTCCACCCGCCACTTTTGTGCATCGCTGAATTTGTCCGCTTCGTCTGTCGCACTAAAACCGTGTGTATACTGCAGTTCTACCATGCGGATATCGCCGATTTTGCCCTGCTCGATCATCGCACGCATCTGAAGCAGCAGCTGGTTGCCGGAGAATCCGTATGTAACGCCGACAATTTTTCCTTGCTGCTCGGCAAGCTGCTTGATTTCTTCCCCTTCCGCTGACGTGAAGAATAACGGCTTTTCACAGATGACATGAAGGCCTGCCTCGAGCGCAGCTTTTGTGATTTCATAATGTGTGCCATTTGGTGTGGCAATCGATACGACTTCCAGGCCGTCTTCTCTTCTCGCTTCTTCTGCAAACATCGTACGGTAATCCGGGTAGCAGCGGTTTTCTTCCACACCCAGGTTTACGCCAAAATCCTTCCCGCGTTCTGGATCAATATCAAAAGCACCTGCTACTAATTGAAAAGCAGTATTATCACGCAGGGCACCAATACGGTGCTTATAGCCAACTTGCCCAAGCCGTCCTCCTCCAACCATTCCCCAGCGCAGTGGTCTTGCGATCTTTTTTTCACCATTCAACATATCGAAAACTCCTCTCCATTTTTAGAAATGATGTCAGACATTTGTTACGAACGCTTTCTCTTCTTAAAAAGAAAGCCTATTCAATATCGAAACTCTACAATTTCATTATAAGAACGGTCTTTATTTTTGTATTTAGATTATCAAGTCGTGATGTTGTACTTTTAAGACATATTGAAACGCTTACTTTTTATAAGACTCTGATTTACTGCATTTCGTTTGAACTTTCCTCAAACTTGGTTTCGTCTCCTGTATTCAGCGGGTGTGATGCTTGTTTCCTGCAGGAAGACCCGGCAAAAATAATGAACAGAAGTGAAACCGCACTCGTATGCAATCGATGTGATTGAGCGGTTTGTAGACCTGATTTTTTTAGAAGCTTCCCTTACCCTTTCCTGCCGCACATAAGAGGTATAGGACATACCGGTTGTCTCACTGAATAAGCGCGATAAATGACGCGGAGAAATATGAAAAAAGCGGGCCACCTCGTTTAAAGAAAGCGGCTGGGCTAAATTATCCTGGATAAATCTTTGGGCTTTCTCGATCATCTGCTCCTTATTGTCATAAAACGGCCGAGGCTTTTGATGATCCCGTACTCCACAGAATAAAGCCTGAAGGGACAGCATAAGAGACAGGCTGATCGCTTTCAAAACCTCTGACGAAGACTGCTGCTCAGCATGTTTCATTAAGGTCTTCCATAACAGTACCGCTGGCTCGTTTTCCGAATTAGGAAGGTAAACGTTTTGCTCGTTTGCTAGTTCCTCAAACAATAGCTGCTGTTCCCGTGAAGTATTCTCTTTTTCTATTTCAAAGGCAGCCCATAAAAGGTATAAATTCTTTCCTTCATAGATTTTATGGAGCTGGTTGGGACGAGAACAGAAAAACGTTCCTTTTTCGAGAAGAAAATCCTGCCCATTTTCGAAGTAAAGACCGGTGCCGTCTACTACATAACAAATTTCAAAAAATGAATGTTTATGAAGAGGGGTATCCACATGCTTTCTGTCAGCTCCCCAATAGTGAACGCGGATAGAAAGGTCTTTTCCTTCACAAAGATTAGCCCCACGCTGCAAGGATCGAATAGCCATACTTAAATTCATCATGCAGAACCTCCTCAATAAACCGGTTTCGAATATAATAACGTTCCGTACAGATCGTATAAACTATATCCATTTTATACGAAAAAGCATGTCGTTAAAGGACATTTTTAGATGTATTCTTTTGAATTTGTCTATTATCGTAAGAACGGAAAGAAAACTCTAACTCTTCCAGTGTCCGATCTTTTGTTTCAGGTAAAAATCTCTTCACAAATGCAATTGCGGCAAGACCCATAGCCGTGAAGAAAAAGAAAGTCGTCGATAAGCCGATGTTTTCGAGCAGCACAGGAAACGTCAATCCAATAAAGAAATTTGCGATCCATAAACAAAATACGCTGATCCCCATTCCTAGGCCTCTCAGACGTAACGGGAATATTTCGGCAAGCATAAGCCATGTGACGGGGGCAACAGCTCCCTGCATAAACGCAAGAAAAGTAACAGTCAAAGAAAGAACCACATAAGGAAGTGCACCGCTTCCATCGAGCACGTTAGAAAAGATCCCAATCAGCAGCAACGAAGTTGTAGTGCCGGCAAGTCCAACTAAAAGCATCGGTCTGCGCCGTACTTTGCCGAGAAGTACGATCCCTACACAAACAGCAATCACCGAAATTAAACCATTGGCAATGTTGGCTATCAAGGCTGCTTCTGTTTGAAAGCCTGCATCTTTTAGAATTTCAGTACCATAATACATAATCGAGTTAACACCCGTAATTTGCTGTACAACTGCAATACCAATTCCAAGGAAAACGATACGGCGTATCCATGGAACAGCCAAGTCCTGCAATGCGGCTTGTTTGACTTTTGCTTCATTCAAAACCGTACCCTTGATTTTGTTAAACTCTGCCTGCGCCTGCTCTTCTGTACGTATTTTTCGAAGAACCACCAGGGCTTCTTCGTCTTTCCCTTTTGAAAGAAGCCAGCGCGGACTCTCTGGCATTCTGATCATCCCAACAAACAGGAATACAGCTGGCAGCGCTGCGATGGCAAGCATGTAACGCCAAACGTGAATGTTGTCAGACATCATATTGCCCAAGGCAGCATTGCAGACAAAAGCCAGCAGCTGACCGCCAACGATCATCAATTCGTTTTGCGTCACCATTCGCCCCCTGCTCTCCACTGGAGAGATTTCAGCTAAATAAGTCGGAACGGTTACCGATGCACCGCCAACGGCAAGCCCTAACAAGAAGCGGAAAATGACCATGGCCGTGACGTTAGGAGCAAGTGTACATCCCAGAGCCCCAATAAAGAAGAATACGGCCAGGTATAAAATATTTTTTCGACGCCCATTGTGATCAGACAGCCTGCCACCCACTACGGCACCCAATGCAGCCCCAAAAAGCAAAGAGCTTGCGACAAGACCTTCCGTAAATGAGTTAAGCCCCAGCGCTTCTGACATGAAAGGCAAAGCACCATTGATCACCCCGGTATCGTATCCGAAGAGAAGCCCGCCGAACGTAGAAATAACAATAATAGTAGTTAAAAACGACTTCTGATTTCTCTGTTCACTCATATAAATCTCTCCCTTCAAGTGTAATGCTTTTCCGTGGCCGTCATAATCCTTTTTTTATGCCTATAGATCAGTTAACAAGTACCGTACGTAGTTTTGTTTCGAAGTCTCTTGGCAATGTTTCTTTCAATATATCCATTGATTTTTTCACACCTGTCAGCGGCTCCATCGTTAAATCTTCCATTTCAAGCACGACCGGTCCTTCGTATCCAGTCATCTTCACAACCGTGAAGAATTCTTTCCAATAAGCTGCATCGTGCCCGTAGCCAAGCGCTACATAGTTCCATGAACGGGACGCAAAGCTTTCCATTGGCTTCACATCAATCAATCCCTGTGCATCCACAATTCCGCGCTCTAATCGTACATCCTTCGCATGAACATGGTAGATTGCGTCTCCAAGCGTCCGTGCTGCCGCAATGGGGTCGCCGCCCATCCAGAACAAGTGGCTCGGATCAAGGTTCATACCGACCATGCTGCCGACTTCCTTACGCAGCTTCAACAATGTTTCTGCGTTATGAACGAGGTTGTAGCCAAGGTTTTCAATGGCAATTTTCTGAACGCCGTATTCTTTCGCTGATTTCACCGCTTTCTCCCAGTAAGGAAGCGCTACTTCATTCCACTGCCAGTCAAGCATGTTAAAATGCTGCGGCAGGATCGGGTGTGTGATCCAGTTTGGTGTTTGCTCATTCGGTCCCCCGCCCGGGCATCCGGACATCATTACTACGGTTTCAACCTCTAAAAGGCCAGCAAGCTGAAATGTTTTTTCAACGCCCGCTTTATGTAATGTGCCTTCTTCTGACGGGTTCAGCTGATTGCCTGAGCAGTTCAGCGCAGCAATACTGAGGCCGCGTTTTTGGATAGCATCCATAAACTGCTCACGTTTGATAGCGCTTTCTAATAATTCATCGATATTTACATGCGGTGCTTTTGACCAGTTGCCGCATCCAAGCTCCAGCAATTCAATTCCCAGCTCTACGCACGTATCGAGCATTTGCTCGAATGGCATGTATCCTAAAATATCTGTTACTAAACCTGTTTTCATCATAATCAAATTCCTCCTATATATTTAGTAAGATTAATGCGAAGGGAAAAAATATTCTCTGTAAAAAGAAGACAAGCTTAAATCTACCTTTTTAACTTTTAAGGTCTTCTCTCACTTAAAAATCGCTTCATTGAATTTTCAGCCTTCCCCTTTTAAAACTGATCTTTCTCAGTCAAACTCAATGATGAAATCGTTATCATTTTGTACAAAATAAGAAAGATCTTATTGCTTATATTCGTAATTATAGGACAGGAAAGAAAATATGTATTTACACTATAAGGTCTTTTCATTGTACTTTAAGGACATTCTCACTGAATCTATTTAAAAAAGCTGATTCAAATGGATACATTTCAGTTTAACTTTTTGGAAGGCTTGATCATTTTCTCAGTCTCAAATGCTTATTTTTCGCTTAACCTGCCACTTTATTGGATCTGTATATGGTTTGCGTATTTTACACAATGCTTTTTTTTTTAAAAAACTAAATGATTATATTTTTATAATGCAGTAAATATTGCCACTGAAAGTCAGCGAAGGCGAATTCTTCGGTAGAAAATACGCTATTCATGAAGTGAAATGCACAACAGAAGACATTCAAAAAGCATGGAATAACACCTTTTCTGAGCTGTCAAACCGCGTTTATCAGATTGACGGTCGGCCTGCATTTGAAAGGTACAGCGAGGAAATTATCTCCAATCCTATTTGCAAAATCTACGTGCCTATAAAATAATGGCCATTCTGGTTGTAGTGAGTAAAGTGACTAAACTTTATTTAAACCAGCAATTGCAGGTTGTTTCAAAACAAACAAAAGCCTCTGTCTAAGCAGAGGCTTTTGTTTTGGAACACTCATTATATTTCTTTGCGATGGTAATTCAAATTCATTACTGCCAGAGCCCTTTCTTCCTTCTCAGGAACATGGATGCTTTACTCGTATTTAGCCGCAAATTCATCCACGTTTTCCGGGGTCACCAGCTGATACGGAATGATCGCATCTTCTACTTCTTCCCCGTTTGCTGCTTTAACAGCTGTTTCAATACTCGCTTTTCCCTTGGCCGGCTGCATCCTGAAAGACGGTAACCTTTAATTTTCCTTCTTTCATCATATCTAAGGCTGCTGGTGTGGCATCAATGCCTGCTACTACGGTATCCTTGAGTTTTCCTTCCGATTCCAACGCCATAATGGCACCAATCGCCATTTCATCATTATTAGCGACGACCGCATCAATCTTGCTTGACTGCATCCAGTTTTCCATTAATTCCATACCTTCCGGACGTGACCAGTTTAGTTTGCGGATCCTTGTTTGACTACTTTCATGTCTGGATGTTCTTTAATAATCTGCATATTTCCTTCTGTCCGCTTAATTTGTGCTTCATGGCCCAGTGTACCATCTATAATGGCGATATTTCCTTTTCCATTCAGCAGTTTTGCGACTTCTTCCATTTGCAAAATGCCAGATTCAATCGATTCAGACCCTGACAATATCCATGGCCGCGACGGTATCAACTGGCGTGAAAATAATGGCATCTACGCCGCGCGCAACAAAGTTTTCAATATCCCCTTTTTGAGTCGAACTGTCGTTTTGAGCATCTGCGTAAACAAATTCAATATCAGGATGCTTTTTTTGTTCTTCTTCCATCGCATCGATAATATAGGTACGGAATTCATCACTAAAGTTCTGCAGGGAAATACCGATTGTTTTTTTATTGCTGTCTTCCCCGCTGCATCCTGCTAGTACAACTGACAATAATAAAATAAAAACCGTGATCCATTTACTCGCTGTTTTCATTTAAAATCCCCTCCCTATAATCAATCATTAAAGAAAGCGATTACTAAAAAGGGTGACTTTTCTTCTTATTTCTTGTCACTGCCCCTTTCTGTATAAAGCGATTACTAGGTAATCGCCATCAATAATTACGATCGTTTTCATCGGCGTCTTTCCTTTCTAATTCAAATAGTAAAGTGAGAAAGCGTTTTTGTATTTATCCTTTGACGACTACTTTGTACATTTTCAAGCCACAATGACGAAAAATCTTCTCTAAAAAAGAAAAAAGCCAGGCGGGAAACCTGACTGCAAAATTGTTTAGATATATTGGAGTTGGGATGTTTGTACGAAAAGTATTAGGATAAAACAACAGCAGCTTCATATCCCCATTTATTGTTCTTAAACACAACCTCATATTTTGTATATGCATCTACACACGTATATCCATCTACTTCTTACAAAAATATGATGTTACATCTATATCTTCCTTCTCTTCATAGTCAGTTCTTTTTTAAAAGAAGAAAATCACTACTAAAAAACAAATTCCCCACAATAACCAAATCCGGCTTATTGCAATAATCATCCTTTGTATGTTGGTCCCGCATAAGTTTTCATTTTCTCTTCATAATAAATGTAAAACCGAATGAACGTAGTTTAAATAAAGGGAAGACGATCTCTGTGAATAAAAAAGCGCTAAGCGAACAAGAATGGGTATATGATTATGTTAGAAACCGACAGGATCCCCTGCCTCTTGTTTTGGGTACAGGAGGCACCTGGGGCATAAGCGGAAAAAAGAGCATTATCTTAGTGGCTTTTACCCTGCCGGATATCATCGTTTTGAGAGACCTGCATAACGCGGCTCAAAATCCCATCCGGAAGATGACATATAAGGATATTGTTTATTTTGCGGTTAATATCGTGGACAAAAAGCAAGTGGAATCCATCATGGATGACTGGAAAGAAAGATAACTGTTCCAGTATTTCCTCCTTTTATAATCATCCGTGTTTTACCGTAAAAAGCTTCCTTAAAGCCTTTTTGAAGATAGGATTATTAGATACTAATCAATAAGTATTCTACAAAAAACAAAAGGGCAAACAGACATTGAAGTCTGTTTGCCCTTTTTCATTATTAAGAAACAACTGTGTACCTTTTATGATTAACCACCGTGCGGTTTCCTTCATATTCAAGTGGCGTTTGATTTTCCGTAATCGCCACAATAACCGAGTTTTCATTCACTTTTTGAACGACGCCTTTGATTCCATTATGGAATTCAATGATGCTGCCTACTTCCGCTATCTTCTTTGCCATCTCTGTCATCCTTTCTCATCAAACGAAACCAGCTTTTATATGTTTGCTTCCGATATTTTTGTAAAATTGTCCTGATACACCCAATGAAACATAGAACTACATTTCATTGGACGAAAAGATACTGTTGAATTTATCATGATTCAGCCAGCAATTCTACCAAAATGCTCGGACAGCACTTTCCATTCCATACGCTAGAAAGCCAGCTCCCCCCAAGGTGCCTGCGCTCAATTACGCTTAGACGTTAAGTGACTCTTTTGCATGGGCCGCCACAAAATCCTTTGTGATCAGCAAGATGTCCGCCGATTCATTCCGAATCACCATGTTTTCCGGCACTTCAACGTTTTCCATCACGATTGCTCGCTCAATAAACGCACCTTTTCCTATGTACGCATTTGGCATCACCACTGAATCTTTCACAACCGCTTTTGCATCAACGGTTACATTCTGAGATACGACAGAGAATTGAACTTCGCCGTCAATGATACATCCTTCATTTAAGATGGAATGCTTAACGCAGGCATTTTTCCCTGTTACCTGCGGCGGCAGGCTCTTGTTGGCCGAGTAAATAGGCCAGGAACGATCATGCAGATTCAGCTCATTTTCATCGCTTAGCAGATCCATATGGGCTTCCCAAAGGCTTTCGATTGTGCCTACGTCTTTCCAATAGCCTTTAAACGGATAAGCAACTAGTTTTTGCTGATCTTCAAGCATGGCTGGAATTACGTCTTTTCCGAAGTCATTAGAAGAATCCGGATTGCTTGCATCCTGTTCCAGATATTTCTTTAAAACAGACCATTTAAAAATATAAATGCCCATTGAAGCCAGGTTGCTTTCCGGTTTCTTTGGCTTTTCATCAAAGCGCGTAACCTTGTAGTTTTCGTCTGTATTCATAATGCCAAAGCGGCTTGCTTCGCTCCATGGCACTTCAATCACAGAAATGGTTACATCTGCTTTTTGTTTAATATGGTAGTCTAGCATTAAATCGTAGTTCATTTTATAAATGTGATCACCGGATAAAATGAGTACATGCTCCGGGTCATATTGCTGGAGATAGTTGAAGTTCTGATAAATGGCACTCGCTGTACCCGTGTACCAATTGATTTCTGAAGCACTAGCATAAGGCGGCAAAACCGTGACTCCCCCGTTGCTGCGGTCTAAATCCCATGCCCGGCCATTTCCGATATAAGAGTTTAAAACAAGCGGCTGGTACTGCGTTAGAACGCCAACCGTTTGGATACTTGAGTGAGCACAGTTTGACAGTGGAAAATCAATAATCCGGTATTTCCCGCCGAATGGCACTGCTGGTTTTGCCAGATTTTCTGTCAGTTCTTTTAATCTGCTTCCTTGTCCTCCCGCCAAAAGCATGGCAACGCATTTTTGTTTTGTCATGTTGCTCCATCTCCTTTTCTCTTCTATATATTCATTTTGACCTAGTATGCAAGTTAGCTGGATTCCGCGTATCACCTTGTAAGCTCCAATTAATAGATTTCTACACCTCTACATTCAACACCTCTACATTCGACAAAAATAGACAAAATATTTTATATATTCTGATAAGTCGACAAGCAAATAGAGCATGACCAAAAAGAACTCACCCTATAGGCTGGTTCCTTCTTAGCATAATTCCCTATTAAAAAATCGTTTCGATGAAATACTGGTTAAAGAATAGTTTTATATTTTACAGGGATGTACCTGGATTGCATTAGAATGCCTAAGATACATCTATAAGCCCAGCTATGAGAAATGATAGAAAGCTGGTTAAGTGGACACATAAAGGAGTTTTAAAGCGGTTTCATTACTGTGCTTATTGTACAAGGATTTGTTTGGAATTACAATATTTTTCTAAAAAAGTATCTATATTTTAAAAAAGGAAATACATTAAAATCAACAGCTATTCTTATCGTTATCCGTTTGATCAAGATAAACTGGCCGAAAATTGGAGATTGTAATAAAAGAAGAAAGAGATGCTGACATAGGCGTGCAAGCAGCTGGATACGCATGGAATCTTTCAGTCTCTTATCCTCCTTGTTACTTGGCAGCGTTTATGAACAACTAAATTAAACTTAGAAAGACCTTTTCGACTTTGCACGATTCCTTCTTCAGCTGGAGTAAAATCAGTTGAAGAAGGAACTTTTTTATAAGATTCTTTATGAAAGTTCATTTATTTGCTTCGTAAGTTCATTGAATTTCTGGTCAAGCTCTGCGTATGCTGCATCCTTTGGGGTCATAAAGCTCAGCTTTCCTAACACTTCTTGTCTTTCTGTTTCAAGCTTTAACCGTAATTCAGCCAGATTATCTCTTTTTGGGCTGCACTTTATCCAGTTGTTTTTGCACGGTAGATTTCGTTATAACAAGTTTACTGCTGGTCGTTTTTTCTACAAAATGCTTATCATGAGAAACAACGATTAACGTTCCGTTATACTGCGCTAGGGTATCCTCGAGCTGTTCGCGTGAAGGCAGGTCCAGGTGATTGGTCGGCTCATCTAAAATAAGCACATCTTTTTCTTCTAAAATATATTTCATCAACTTGCACTTCACACGCTCTCCCATGCTCATATGTCGAATGGGTTCTGCCCACTGAGAAGCTGTAAATCCTAAATGCTTCATTAAGGTTTGAACCCTTCCTCTCGCCTCGAATGTTTCCTGGATAAAAAGCTGCTCTGGAGTTTGGTCAAGCGGTAAATCAAACACTTCCTGAGTTAAATAGCCAACATTTGCAGACGGTGACATCCATACCTCCCCTTGAGCTGGTTCTTTTCCAAGCATTATGTTCAATAACGTAGTCTTGCCGCTGCCATTTGGACCTGTGATTGACACTTTTTCGCCATGCTGAATCGTAAAATTGACGTTTCTGAAAAGTGTTCGTCCGTTAAATGACTTTGTTACATTTTTGATTTCTAAAAAGCGTTTTCCTGTCTTATGATCTGATTTGATGGAAAAACGCACCGTATATTCTGGCTCAACCGGTTCAACTTTTGCCCTTTGGAGCTCCCTTTCCAAACGCTTTTGTTTTGATTTTACTTGAGTGTCCATTCGCTTTGCTTTTGCCCGGTAGTATTCTTTTACTCCTTCCTGTTTCGTTGATTGTGCATGGGCTTTTTGGGACCAGGAAGTAAGATTGTACATTTGGTCTTCGATTCGTTTAATCATTTTTTGCTGTTTTTCATATTCCCCTTGCTGAGTGAGTCTTTTCTGTTTACGATCCTCCATATAGCTGGAATAATTTCCTTTGTGTTCTATAAGCTTTTTTCCTTCGATGGACCAGATTTTCGTAGCAACCGCATCTAAAAAATGACGATCATGCGAAACCAACATAATGGTGCCTTTATAATGTTTAATTTGTCTGGCGAGAAATTCTATACTTTGTTTGTCGAGATGGTTTGTCGGTTCATCTAACAGTAAAAGGTCGCCATCTTTTGAAAATCCTTGGGCAAGCCGTGCTTTCAATTTTTCCCCGCCACTTAAATGCGAGTACTCTTGTTCTGGCACGCTCCATTTTTCTAACAGCCTGGCCTCGGAAGGTGTTTTATCTTTAAACGAATGTGACTCGGTTTCTTGTTCAACCATGACCAATTTCGGATCTGGCTGCAGCCACTCTATGTGTCCTTGTGTTGGGGTTAAGTCACCATGGATTAATTGCAGTAAAGTGGATTTTCCCGCACCATTTTTACCAATTAAACCGATCACATCTCTTTTTTGAACGCTTGCATTTGCTCTCTCAAAAACCTTGAAGTCCCTTATTTCATAACCCATATTGGATAACTTTAATAATTCTTTCATATCATCGTCCCTTTCATAAAGGGAGAATAAAAAAACCCTCCCAGTTAGTTGGAAGGATTAGCCATACCTTTGCATGATGAAATAAGCTATTTTCAATAATAGCTGTATAACGTATTAAAGATGGGCAGACTAATCCTATTTTTTGTGATTTGAAATATGCGGTTTCAAATTCGAAAAATAAGATTAGTTAATCATCGTCCACCCATCATTCCTTTCTGCATGTTAATTAAAATGATTGTAGCACAAGCTTATCTGTAAAACAAAAGGAAATAACAATATCTACCTAGCATTTCCTTAAATCAGCAAATTCTTTTTCCATTATACAACGACGTGACTTACTTATATTCTAAAGTAAAGTTCACAAATTTATCACTTATGCAAAAAATTTTAGACCGATATAATTACATTTATCTTAAAAAGGAAAGATGTTTTTGTTTGCCTATTGACACTCCCACGGCTGAAGCCGCAAGCCCTTCACCTTGCGGTGAAACGGGCGGGATTCTGAAGTGCGAAACCATTCACTGTCCATTTCTGTTTAGAACTCACCTTCAGTTAAGGGCGGTGTCATCAGCCCATCCTGCTTCGTTATGTATGCCTTCGGCATACATGTACCTTACAGGCGGTCCCGCTGTTACCACAGGACTAGGTTAAGCTGCTTGCTTGTTTTTCTTTTTTGAAAGGCCGCTAATGGCTTTCGAAATATTAATGGACGCGTTGGCATCAGCGTGAAGTGTATATTGACATTTCACACACGAAAACGTGTGTCTTTTTCGATTCTTTTTATCAACATGACCACATTTACACGTTTGGGAAGTGTGATGTGGATTCACGTACTCGACTTGAATACCAGCCATTTTGGCTTTGTATTCAATAAACGTTTGAAGCTGATAGTGAGACCAGGAGTGCAGGTTTCTTCCTGCGTCTTTTTTTGATTTTGCTTTACAGCGAATACCCGTCAAATCTTCCATTCGAATGCAGTGAACACCGTTCTCTGCAGCCAAATTCACGATTTGCCGGCTCATTTTATGATTTAGATTTTTCATCCACTGTGATTCTTTGTTTTTGGATTTTTTAATAACGGAGAGAAGCTTTCGCTTTCCTAACTTTTTTCTTCTTGAAGAAAACGTTCTTCGAATGAAAGCAGCCTCGTTTCCGTGAAAGAAGAGCGTTTTCGTACCAATTGAAGCAGCAGCTCGTTTTGGCTCAAAGGAAATAGAAAGCGAGATATACCATTTTCCTTTTTTCTCATACAGCTCAGCAGCTCCTTGTTTTGCCTGCCCGAAAAGAATTTTATCCAGCCAGTGCTGCTGATATACTTCTGCAATAACCGGCACACCAATTCTCTTTTCTAACGTAGGGAAAGACAGCTTATATAAACCGTTTTCCTTTTCGATAGCGAGGTTTTGATTGTTAAAACCGCACCAAAAACGGCGAAACGTTTTTGCTTTTTGATTCTTTTTCTTAGATTTCACTTCACGGATGGTTTGATTTACCACTGCCGAAGGTAGTTTTTCTTGAGAAAAAAGCTTGTAGACCTTAGACGTTGCTTTAGATAGTTCTTCATAACTTAGCAGCCAGTTTGAAAAAGATGTGTTTAATTCGGTCATTTTTTGATACATATGTTTCTTTGTTTCCGTTGGTTTCATCAACTCTAACCGTAGTGAAATGGTTTCCACTTTTGAGTCTTATTTCCAATTTTCTGTTATAGAACAAGTATACCAAATGGGTGTTCGATACGCAAATACTAAAATTGAAAAAACAAAAAAATTCGAACCTTTGACGCGTCAAAAGACATGCCCGGTTCGACTCGCTATCATCCTACACTTGAAGGAGTAGGCTTTCGCTCGTAAGGTCTGTAAAGAAGGCTATTTTTTGGCAGCCCGCTTGTTTTAGGCAGAGCTTCTAAAATACATTTTAATGAGATTTTTTCCTTTACACCTTATTCTCTATTACTTAATTTACCCATTTATACCCAATTCCCCAAACTGTTTGAAAATGGTCATCAATAGGAAATCCAGCTTCACGGATTTTTTCTCGGATATTCCGCACGTGGGAGTCAACTGTTCGCCCTTCTGTTTCGGTATCGTAACCCCACACCAGTTCTAACAGGTGGCCACGTTCAAATACTTTATTTGGGTGCCTCATTAAAATACCGAGCAGAGAAAACTCTTTTCGCGTTAAGCGAACGGATTTTCCCTCATAAGAGACTTCAAACTGTTCTTCATCCCACTTCAGGCCGTTTATCTGAATGTTCTTTGATGGAACGCTTCTCCGCAAAAGTGCTTCGATCCGGGCAAGAAGCTCCTGTTCACCAAAAGGTTTGGTTACATAGTCATCTGCTCCAAGCCTAAGACCTTTGACGACATCTTCTTCCTGCTGGCGGGCCGTAAGCATGATAATGGGCACGGCGGAGAAAGAGCGAATTTCCCTGCATACTGCCCATCCGTCCATACCTGGCATCATAATGTCCAGCATAACAAGGTCAATTGCTTCCTTTTTCATTAATGACAGAGCTTCCTCACCATTTCTGGCTTTCAAACATGTATAGTGGTGTGGTTCCAAGTAAAGGGCAATCAAATCGAGCATCCGCTGCTCATCATCAACTAATAAAATTTTTACCATTTTGATCCTCCTTGCGTTTAAGCCGAATTGTTGCTTCCGTGCCAATTCCCACTTCGCTATGAATTTCAAGCAGTCCGCCATGTGCTTCGACAATTTCTTTTGCAATCGATAAGCCGATGCCAAATCCACCGCTTTCTCTCGATCGTGATTTCTCGACACGATACAGACGATCAAAGATAAGTGGTATCTCTTCTTTTGGAATGCCGATACCTTCATCTCTCACTTGAATCGTCACTTCATCATTCTTTTCGGATACAATGATAGATACACGCGAACCCGCCTCTGAATATTTGCGTGCATTGTCGAGCAGATTGAGCAGCACCTGCTGCATCCGCTCCATATCAATCAATATGAGAATACCTTTATCTCCTGATACTGATAGTGATTTTCCTTCCCGTTCAAAAGCGGCGCTGACAAAATGCACCGTAGATTCAAGCAAGACATCCAGGGACTCTTCTTTTTTAGAAATGTGAAATTCATGGCGATCCATTTTAGCCAGTTCAAACAGCTCTTGAATAAAGTCTGTTAAACGAGCCGTTTCTTCCTGAATAACGGCAGCATATTTCTCTTTTTCGCTTTCAGACAAGCCGGGTCGGTTTAAAATGTCCGAGTATCCTTTTATGTAGGTTAACGGTGTGCGCAGTTCATGTGAAATGCTGCCCAGAAATTCATGCCGAGTCTTTTTCAATTGATCAAGATCCTGTGATAGCTTCGTAATCGAAGCCGCCAATTCACCCAGTTCGTCATTCCGGTCAATCATCAAGTTTACATGGTGATTGCCAAGGCTCAGCTGTTCCGTCGCTTTTTTCATTCGAATAAGCGGGAGCGTAATCAGCCTGGACAACCCCATAATCGTTACTATAGTTAACGCCACTGTCATAACGCCTATCCAGAAAAACTGCTGCTGCAGATTCTTCACCATTCGTGCAATACCTTCTGTGCCGGAAAACATAAACACATGTCCAAGATGCTTCCCGTCTTTCATTACTGGACTGTCTGAGGCAATGTATCTTTTTTCATTCCAATGTGTTTCAACTACTTTACCGCCAGCAGGCATGGATAAAAAATTCGTATTATCTATCACTGCTTTCATCTCCGGTTCAATCGGGTCAGAGTGGATTAAAACCTGCCCTTTTGCGTCCGTTACAATCACAATGAGACTCGATGCAGCTTCCATCATTCCTACATGTTCTAATGTTTCTTCTTCAAAGCTGGATGCTAAGACAGCGCTGTGTGTTTCTCCTCTTGCCAGCAAACTCTCCATTACTTCGTCCACCCGGTCATTTACCAGCGTGACATACAGTGTATAAAACAGAAGTGACTCAATCAGCAGGATGCAGGCAAAAAATAAGAAACCGATTTTTAATGATAATTTTGTAAACACGGGGTGCCCCCTATTCTTCCAGATCATTCTGTCCTCATTATAGAAGTAAGTTATTCATTTTTTGTGCAGAAAAAAATAAAAATGCACAATAACTGCAAAAAGTTTGGATAAGGTAGGCAGGTAGATAACATTAAAGCGAAAGGATGGTTTTGATGAACAAAAAAACAGGAAAATTAGTTGGGACAGCACTATTCGCCTCGTTTTTGCTTGCAGCCTGCGGTGACACAGAAGAAGTAAATGTGGAATCCGAAGCTGAACCAACGGAGCAAATGGAAGAGGAAGATACACATTCCAGCCATAACATGAATCACTCCGGCAGCGTCGAGGTTCCAGAAGGCTTAGAGGAAGCAGCACACCCTGCTTATCCAGTCGGTTCTACAGCCATCATTCAGCATGGCCATATGGATGGCATGGAAGGCGCGGAAGCCAAAATTGTTGGTGCATATGATACAGCAGTGTACACCGTTTCATATACACCAGCAAATGGCGGCGATCCAGTTGAAGACCATAAGTGGGTCATTCATGAAGAAATTGAGAATGCCGGTGATAAGCCTTTTGTAGCTGGAGACGAAGTAACGCTTGCAGCGGATCACATGGAAGGTATGAAAGGTGCCTCAGCCATGATCGATTCTGCGGTTAATACCACTGTGTACATGATCGATTTCACTACAACAGATGGTGAAAAAGTGACGAATCACAAATGGGTAACAGAGGATGAATTAACTGCTAAATAAATGAAAGCCATCTTGACATTCGTTTGTACAATGTTTGGATGGCTTTCTTTCTCTACCTTTTTGCGCCTTGTTGTTTCTCTTCAAAGTTTTACTTAAGAAAAGAGAATCACCTCTACCGTTTTAATGACAGACAATCATACTCATTTTAAAGATGAAATACCCGGGTTTCTTTCTACTAACCTGCCCTGGGGGTTTTTCCGCCGGTTGTCGAAAGAGCCTTCACTTAGTCGTTTTAGTCAATGTTTAGTGTGTACCTTTTGAAGTTCACGTTATAATAAGGTCAAGAGCAAGGACCCGCTTGTGGCGAAAAATTTATATAAACAGGAGGAGCCCAATGAGTACATACGGAAAAATACCGGAAAATATTTCTCCTCTGCATGCATTAGACAGTATAGGAGAAACGATTATTCTTGCAGACAAAGATTATAATGTAGTATGGATGAATGCTCAGGCCCACCAGGTTCTTTCAACGGTGGCTCCTTTATTTGGACTGACAAGCAGCCATGACATGATTGGGTTAAACATGAGTCGTTTTCATCGTAAACCAGAACAGCAGAAAAAATTTATGGACGAGCTCTCCGGATCCCATCGAGCTCGCATTACCATACGTGATCAGTTCGTTGCAGATATTGTGATTACGCCGATACAAAAAGGCAGCCAGCCTGTTGAAGGCTTTGTCGTGATGCTTATGGATGTGACAACGAAGGCAGAAGAAGAAAAAGAGAAAGAAAAGCTGATTAAGGCCTTGTCCACTCCTATATTGAAGATATGGAGCAATGCCATTGCATTGCCTTTGATCGGTGAGTTTAACGTAAACCGGTTCGACTTATTAATTTCTTCCATATTAGAAGAATGCAGCGCTAACCAGATTGAGTTTGTGTTATTAAATTTGAGTGATTTGTATACATTCAACAATGACGTAGAATATCAAATGCAAAAATTGATTGATTGCGTAAATTTAATTGGCGCTCAATGTATTCTTGTCGGTATTCCTCCTGCATTGGCCAGATTAATGACCCATTTAAACAGGAATATATTGATATTCAGCACAACATATGAGGGCTTAAAACATATTATAGAGGCTGGCAATGAAAAGTGATGTTTTTGAAGACTTTTATTGCCCGTAAAATTTCAACTATATCATAAAGAGAGAATCTGTTTGCTATTAGAGAAATAGATTCTCTCTTTATAAAATATCCAAATACGGCATAATGGTATGTGTACTGTATGAAAACTGAACTTGTAGATATTTTATCGAACTAACATTTCTCTGCTTATTCACAGGAAAAGCGATTTTCCAACTGTTCCTTTCAATTTGCATATTCATGTACCTTATCATCTAATATGTCCAAGCATAATGGTAATGTGCGGACCGCATACTGCATGGAGTATAAACAAAATAATAGTACATGGGAAAAGCCCCAGACTTTCCGCATCTAGGTCTTTTAGACTGCAGACAAATGATATGGATGACCGTGCACATGAATGAGATGGATAGGCGACGTCCAGGCAGCTCCGCTTTCCATGGGGCAGGCGCTGAGCCCGGCTTCGCCTGGCGGTTCCACCGGTCTCCGCTGCCCGCTAGTCCCATAGGAGTCTGCGCCGCCCTCCCGCCGCCAGGTGACTTGCGACAAGATTGGATAGGGCTAATAAGATCGTATCTTTCTGTTTAAAAAAGAGAAAATGTATATTTGGTCCTTGCTTACGAATCTTCAATACCACTTAGTGAAACCTGCCGGACGAAGACCCCTGCGGGAAGTACAGTGAGTCGGGAGACCCCGCAGGCGCAGCTGAGGAGGCTACCGCACTGCCTTAGGATGCGCGAAGTCCGGCAGGCTTCACTTATCGGCTCTTTTTTAAAAGCGAAAGACTTTGTCTATATACTGAAAGCCCCAGATGTTCAGCATCTAGGGTCTTTTTTGGCTGCTTCAGCTTTATTTTCTGTAGCTTATTCAATTAAGGCATCTAAATTTCAGCTAGCTTATTAAATATTCTTTTAATGCTTGCTGCAGCGTGCCCAGTGTTCTTGTATTAGGATCAAATGAGCGTCCCATATGTATCATTTTTCTTACTACTTCTGCTCTTAATCCAGTAATGACTGTGTTGCATCCCATCAAGGAAGTGCCATCAATAATTTTCGTTAAATGATCAATGACCTGAGGTTCCATATCTGCGATTCCTGATAAATCCATGATCAAAGTCTGGATACGCGATACCCCGATTTCGGTTAAAACCTTTTCCTCAAGAATAGACGTTCGAAACGTATCAACCGAACCGATCACAGGGAGGATACAAACAGAATTGTTAATTGGAATAATAGGAACGGATAGATTTTCGACCAGCTTTCTATGAGCTCTAATTAGAGAATCCTTATATGTAGAGTAACTAATAAAAAAGGCATTTAGAAACGCATCAACTTGATTATTAATTTCTTTCTCCAAACGAAAAAAATTCGACGTTACCTGTTCATCTGTTAAGTCGTTATACTGTTCTATAAAGTTCCATATCGTTCTGCGGATGGCCTGCACCCACTCTAATTTGAAGGATAGGTCAATGGAATGAGTGGCCCATGCTATACCTTCCTGTTTGGCAAACAATTCAAGTTCTTCTACTTTTCCATCAAGAATATAAACAACCAGCTTATGAGCATTATTAACAAGGTCAATATTGCCAATGGATAAAATTTCATTGATTTTGTTTTTAACATTGACAGCCTCTTCTAATAACTTCTCTTCAAATTTCTGATTGTTTATCTCGAAGAAGGCTTGTAGTTTAAATGAAGGCTGAAATTTCTCTTCCACTTTATCCTCCCCTTTATATAAAAAATGTAAAATGAATACTACTTTTATTAAAACACACTATTCAGATAATTTAAATTCAATATTTCAATGGTTTCCACAGTTTTTATAGTGTATTTAGTGTTTATCTGTTCTTTTGTTCAATTGATGGGCAGGTTAGTAGAACAACACAGAAGCTGCTCCATTAAGCTGCCTTCACAGACGGCATACGTAACGAAGATACTCCTATCTACAGGGAAATAGTACTTTTTCCAATAATTAAGAAGGATTTACAATACAACATATTGAATATTAAAGTTGCATTTAACTAGACATATTGAAAACAATTGGAGGGTCTTTTTTGGCAGTAAAACAAGGACAAAACACGGTAAATCCAATTCGAGACCTCGAACAAATCCAGATAATAAAAGAATATCTTCTTCATCAATCTTACCGGGATTACTTTTTATTTACCTTTGGCATTAACTCAGGATTGCGTATTAATGATATCTTAAAGCTTCGGGTCATAGACGTACGAAACACTGATTACTTGCAGGTTAAAGAGAAAAAAACGAACCAGACCCGAAAAGTCCGCATGACAAGTGTGCTAAAACAAGAAATAGAAAAATATACACGTCAGATGGCAGATTCTGATCTTTTATTTCCTTCTCGAAAAGGCACCGGCCCCATTGGACGTGAAACAGCATGGCGGATCATTAACAATGCTGCACAGGCGTGCGGCATTGAAGGAGCGACCGGCACGCATTCCATGCGCAAAACGTTTGGCTATCACTTTTACCAGCAAACAAAAGATGTGGCCACCCTTCAGCAAATCTTTGGCCATTCAGCCCCATCGGTCACACTTCGCTACATCGGGGTTACTCTTGAAACGGCAGATCAGCTGCTTGAGCAGTTTTGTCTATAAACATAAAAAAATTCATTACAAGGGGCGGCTATTATGTTAATAGAAAAAAAGCCAGAACTAAAAAGTGCTTTAGAGACAATCAACGGGCATATCTTTTATTCTTTTCAAGATCCAAATAAGTATTTAGAAAATGCGATCACCTACGTGGTCTCAGGCATTGAACAGGGCAGCCATATTTTAATGGTTGAAAACCAGAGATTTCTCTCCCTTCTTCAGCAAAAGCTGAAACCAATCTTAAATAAAGAGCAGCTGTCCCGCATTCATTACACCAATAATTTTGATTTTTATTTTACGAATGGAACATTCAATCCCGTCGTCGTATTCGATCATTTTACGAAGTCCTTAAAACCCCATCTTGAAAGAAGTGAGACAGTTCGAACGTGGGGACACGTGGAGTGGAGAGATCTTCAGGATGCATACCGGGAAGTAGAGCAGTATGAACAAAATATAGATAAATTAATTGTTTTGAATGATATTACATCAGTATGTGCTTATAGCACGGGCAGAATAACAAAAGAATTTAAAAATGCTCTTTTGCAGTGCCATCAATTTTTCATGACAGATGATGAAATAGTTCCAATTTAAAAGGAAAAAATCCACCATTGAATCGAGTGCTTTGGTGGATTTTTTGCCTTGCTTGCAGAGTTAGGCTTCTCTCTTCGTATATCCGTCCTTTATGTTAGAATCCCAACACGCACAGTTAAGCTAGAAGACAATAAGCTTAAGTGTAACTTTGGAATAAAGTTTGATTAAAAATACGTAATTAATTCATATTTGATAACAAACGAAAAACACTTGATTTTGAAAAAAGATTGATCAAAATCAAGTGTTTTCTTTAAATTAATTATGTGATTTTTACAATAAAGTTTGATCATTTTTATGATCCATCTTTAACTAAAGCCCCCGTTCGTATTATAAGGTCAGCCAGAAAAGAAAATATTTCTGGTTGACCATTTTTTATATGGTTTTATGATAACGGTAGCCGGGGTAGAACGTAAGCCCCCGTGGGACTTGAGATCCCGCCAAGTAAACAGTTCGCCCCCTACTTGCTTAAACATGATTTGGCTGGTTGGGACCAAGATCTCGTATAACAAGCGAAGCTATGACACTGCAAGAAGGATTAGGGGTTACCGGCAATATTCGCATTGGAGGAGATAAAGAATGAATCCAGTGGTTGGTCTGGATGTAGCCAAAGGTGAAAGTCAAGTTCAAGCGTTCTTGGAAAAAAAGAAGCCTTACAAAGGCAGTTTTAAAGTGGCACATACCCTTGAAGGACTAGAGAGCTTACACCAATACCTAAGAGAAATCGAAGACTTAACAGGAATTCGACCTCCGGTCGTTTTAGAGTCTACTGGGCATTATCATACACCCGTTGTTCAGTATTTCGAGGAAAAAGGTTATTTATTAATTATCATTAACCCACGTATCTCTTATCGAGCAAAGAACTCTTCTTTACGCAAAGTAAAGACAGATGTACTTGATGCTTATCATCTTTGTGAGCTGTATTATAAAGAGGATTTGGAGCCTCATAAAAAACGAGGAATCCAGCTCTTAAATCTTCGTAATCTTACAAGACAACACGAAAATATAACAGGCATTTATGTACAAACAAAACTTCAATTTCAAGCAGTGCTCGATCAGGTATTCCCTGAGTATCGAGGCGTTTTTGGGGATTTATATTCAGGTGTTTCTTTACTAACTCTATTGGAATATCCTACATCGGAAGATGTTTTGGCAACTGATGAAGCAGTGTTAACCAATAAAATCGATGAATTATGTAAAAGCCGTTCTAAGAATTGGGCAAATACTCAGGCAAAGAAACTGATAGAAGCAGCAACTAGAAATCCCTTTCAGAAAAACCTGTATCAAAGCCATATCCTCAGCATCGAAATGTACATCAAAATGCTTATAGAATACCAAAAGCATCTATCTAAGCTTGAAGATGAGATAGATGCTTTGGCAAAAGAAATGGAAGAATATAAGATTATCCAATCAATCTCTGGTATCGGAGAAAAAATCGCGGCAACGATTATTTCTGAAGTTGGTGAGATTGATCGGTTTAATCACCCTAAAAAGCTTGTAGCATTCGCCGGAATTGATCCCAGTATCTATGAGTCTGGTCGATTTAAAGGCACTGTAAACCGGATTACGAAAAGAGGTTCGAGTAGATTACGTCACGCCTTGTATATGGCCGTTCGATGCGCCATCCGTGATTGTCGTAAAAAGAAAACGACGAATGAAATCATCCCGAGAAATAAGAAACTGCGTGAGTTCTATGATAAAAAACGGGAAGAAGGAAAGCCTTACAAAGTAGCTATAATCGCATGTGCCAATAAGCTCTTACAGTGGATATATGCCCTTTTAAAAAGCCATTCCACATTCCAAGATATAGCTTAAATAAGAAATAAAACAAAACCATACAAAACCTTCCAATGGTTTAAATTAGGAAGGTTATTTGGCATGGCCAATTTTAGTATAGCATGAACAATTTTAAGTTTTTATTGAAAAATGTTGACAAACTATTAGCTGGTTTACTTTAAGTATATTTCTTCACAAATTATCTCTTTAAAAAGTACTATTTATTTATAATTATTGATAATTTATAGTTCACATGCTTATTCAAACCTACTAAGAACTCATCTAATTCTTTAGTGGAGGGGAATTTACATTCTAAAAGGTAGCAACTATCCCCACTAATTTTATAGTTATTTATTACATATTCTTTTTGTGCATTTAAGAATGTCAGATAAGGTTCGTGATACGAGCTATTTGTAATAATACTTATCATTGCGTGAATTGAATAGCCCAACTTTACTTGATTAATTTTAATGGTATATCCTTCAATGATTCCGCTATCCTCTAACTTTGCCACTCTAGCTGAAGTAGCTGGTCCAGTCAAGTGGACTTTCTCACCTAACTCTTTCATTGTTATACGACTGTTCTTGGATAGTTCATCTAGGATAAGCAGATCCGTGTTATCTAACATCTATCTAATTCCTTTCATAAATAAAGTCAAACAACCAAAACACTTTATTTAATCCATGTATAGGTCATTAACCATAAGTATAGAATATAAATTGTTCGAAGGAAATTATTATACAAAAGGAGATAATAAACATGAATATACATCAAATTCGTAATGCAACAATCGTTGTGGAATACGCAGGGAAAAATTTTTTAATCGATCCAATGTTAGCGGAAAAAGGTACTTACCCACCTTTCCCAAATTCGCCAAGGCAAGATCAAAACAATCCTTTAGTAAGCTTACCAACATCCATTGACAATATTATAAAAGATATAGATGCAGTTATTGTTACTCATTTGCACTATGATCATTGGGATGATGCTGCTAAAGAAGCTTTACCAAAAGAGACCAAAATATTTGCCCAAAATGAAGAAGATGCGACAGAGATTCGAAACGCTGGTTTCCAAAATGTAGAGGTTTTACAAGACGATACAAAGTTTGAAGGTATCCAATTAGTGAAAACAAAAGGCGAGCATGGAAGAGGAGAAATCTTAAAACTTGCTGGTCTTGTATGTGGCGTTATATTTAAACACCCAACGGAGAAAACATTATATGTTGCAGGAGATACTGTATGGTATGAAGAAGTCCAAAAAGTAATTGAGACGAACAAACCAGAAGTAATTGTTGTAAATGCTGGGGATAATCAATTCTTCCAGGGTGGTTCTCTAGTCATGGGGAAAGATGATGTCTATGAAGTGTACAAAGCTGCTCCAGAAGCAAAAATCATTTGTGTTCACATGGAAGCTGTTAACCACTGGGGACTATCTAAAGAGGAACTGAAGAGCTTTACTAAAGAAAAAGAAATCGCATCTAATGTATTAGTACCAAATGACGGTGAATCATACACGTTTTAAATATATTGGACAGGTCATAAAGGAGAGATAGCAGTGTCGGTTGAGGCAAATAAACAATTAGTTCGTCGTTTTTATGAAACCATCGAACAAGAAAATTATGAGGCACTTAAAGATTATTGCCATGAGAACTTTGTATTCTATCCACAACTGGATACACCTTTTCCTGGTTTAGAAGGACTTGTAGAATCAGAGAAAAAAAACTTTGATGCATTCCCTGGCTTTAAAATGCCTATTCAATCCATAATAGCTGAAGGTGATCAAGTAGCAGCATATCTTATCTTTGAAGGAACTCATACAGGTATCCCGTTGTTGGGTGTTCCTGCTACTGGAAAAACCGTTAGATTCTCTCTTATGATGAAGTTACGAATTGAAGATGGTAAAATCATTGAGAAAAGATCACATGTTGATGTAAATGATGTTCTTCGACAGCTTAAAGATTAATTTTTTTATTAAATCAAATGTATCAGTATCAAATTGACCCTTTTTGGGTCTTTTTTAATTTTTTTCTCATCTAAGTTCCCCTAATGTTAAATCACCATATTCAGATCCGTTATTAAACTAAACTGACTCTTCGTATTATAAGCTCAGCCAGAAAATATTTCTGGTTGACCATTTTTCATATGGTTTTATGATATCAGTAGCCAGGGTAGAACGTAACTGCCCGTGGGGCTTGACCCCGTCAACTAAACCGTTCGCCCCCTACTTGTAGAAACATGATTGAGGCTGGTTGGGACGTAGATCTCGTATAACAAGCGAAGCT
>NZ_JAVJNG010000190.1:0-263 GCF_038806185.1 Domibacillus sp. 8LH
GCTTACGGCATGGACAAAAACAAAGGCGAAAACATCGTTGCAGCATATGACTTAGGTGGCGGTACTTTCGATTTATCAATCATTGAGATTGATGAAGGTGAAGGCGAGCACACATTTGAAGGACTTGCGACAAACGGTGACACTCACTTAGGTGGTGAAGATTTCGATAACCGCGTTATCAACTACTTAGTAGCTGAATTCAAGAAAGATCAAGGTTTAGATTTAAAAACTGATCCACTTGCAATGCAACGTGTAAAAGAAGC
>NZ_JAVJNG010000191.1:0-262 GCF_038806185.1 Domibacillus sp. 8LH
GATGGTCCTCCCGGATTCCGACGGAATTCCTCGTGTTCCGCCGTACTCAGGATACACTCAAGAGAGAAGAAGATTTCAGCTACAGGGCTGTTACCTTGTACCGCGGATCTTTCCAGATCGCTTCACCTATCCTCTTCCTTTGTAACTCCGTATAGAGTGTCCTACAACCCCAGAAGGCAAGCCTTCTGGTTTGGGCTATGTCCCGTTTCGCTCGCCGCTACTCAGGGAATCGCGTTTGCTTTCTCTTCCTCCGGGTACTTAG
>NZ_JAVJNG010000192.1:0-262 GCF_038806185.1 Domibacillus sp. 8LH
GCTTGCATTACTCTTGCCGCTGGTAACTTTAACAGAATCAGCCGCCACGTTAAAATCACTATTCAGCGCGGTTAATAACTTATTCCATGAATCAGAATAAGTCTTTACAATATATTTAGCCGCATCATTGATACTTAAATCAACCATACCGCTAAACATAATTTTCTGACCATAGTTAATTTTTAACATCATATTAAGTTCATCGGGGGAATCCCCTTCCAAGAAGGGGAAATTTTCGATTGCTTTAATAGATGTAAAAATG
>NZ_JAVJNG010000193.1:0-262 GCF_038806185.1 Domibacillus sp. 8LH
GTATTGATCCTTAAAAGTTTTGTATTTTGTTTTTACATATGAGTAATCTTTACACTATCAAGCTCACAAATCAGTGTTTCCTGTTGTGTAAAATGGGTATTTAACAATTAACTCAAGAATTATGCCGTTAGGCTAAAATTGCTCGCTGGATTTACTTATGTATCTGTAGGTTTCTTCATTTGAGTTGTCAGTGAGTAGTTCAATATTATATTTGTGAAATATACCCTCCATTTCCATTCCGGGAGTGCCAATAGGCATGGCT
>NZ_JAVJNG010000194.1:0-261 GCF_038806185.1 Domibacillus sp. 8LH
GAACATCTGTATCCTTGTGGTAGGCAAAATTTTCAGCAAATCCCTTAAATACTTTTGAATATTCACTTACATCGTAATAACCATCTACTTCTTCATGCAAAGTAGAATAGTAAAACTTACTAACGCTCTCCTTGAAATCTTCATAAGTTTCACAATTCAAAAGCCCAGATCTATAAAAGGTTGCCATGCCGTCACTCCATTGATTCGCATTGCGCTGACCTATGTATAACGACTCGCACAGGGTCTGGCAAGCCCCAGAAT
>NZ_JAVJNG010000195.1:0-261 GCF_038806185.1 Domibacillus sp. 8LH
TACTTGCGCAGCTTGATTTACTACGGCAATGGTATCCGCATGTTACCCATATTGACAGTCACCACCATAAGCATTTGCATATTCCACAAGCGTTGGAAGCTGTACTAGAGGTTGCCGAGGCATACAGCTTACCAGTGAGGTCCTTTTCAAAATGTAGCTGGCAGAAGGTGAGAAGTACAGATTATCTGCATTATGATTTTTATGAAGAAACGGTGCAACCTGCCTTTTTGGAAAATCTCATCACGTCCACTGAAGAGGGCG
>NZ_JAVJNG010000196.1:0-261 GCF_038806185.1 Domibacillus sp. 8LH
GCTCTGGATGATCGCCCGCCCGATGACCGGCTTCTCCGAGACGTTCTCGCAATATGTCATGGAGGTGGCCCCCGGCGGCGGTTCGGACGCGCCCGAGCCAGAGGCCGGGGCGCAGTCGGTGCTCTTCGTCACCCACGGCGAGGTCTGGCTCTCGCTCGACGGGCAGGAGCACGAGCTCGGGCCGGGCGGCTATGCCTATATTCCCGCGGGCTGCCGCTGGCGGCTGCACAACGGCAGCCATGAGCCCGCCCGCTTCCACTG
>NZ_JAVJNG010000197.1:0-261 GCF_038806185.1 Domibacillus sp. 8LH
TGCTATGATCACCCCTGCAAGTGGATGCTCCGAACCTTTCTATGTACTAGCTATCAGCTGTAGAGCTTCTTGGTCACCAGTATAGTCTGTAACTTCTGGTTTTCCTTTGTTGACAGTTCCTGTTTTATCTAGAACAATAGCATTTAGCTGATGTGTACCTACTAAGTGTTCTCCACCTTTAAACAAAATACCGCTTTCCGCCGCTCTTCCTGTTCCTACCATAATCGAGGTCGGTGTAGCTAGCCCCAATGCACATGGGCA
>NZ_JAVJNG010000198.1:0-260 GCF_038806185.1 Domibacillus sp. 8LH
GGCGATCGAGGGGAATCGAACCCCCGAATGTCGGAGCCACAATCCGATGCGTTAACCACTTCGCCACGACCGCCATAATAAAATTTTATAAAATTGATCGAATTGGCAGGGGCAGTAGGAATCGAACCCACACCGGAGGTTTTGGAGACCTCTGTTCTACCGTTAAACTATGCCCCTGTATAAACTGGTGGAGGGGGGCAGATTCGAACTGCCGAACCCGAAGGAGCGGATTTACAGTCCGCCGCGTTTAGCCACTTCGC
>NZ_JAVJNG010000199.1:0-260 GCF_038806185.1 Domibacillus sp. 8LH
GTTGAAGACTCTCCAACTGCTTTCAAACCAGCGAAGTGGATAACACCATCAAACTTATATTGGGAAAAAATAGTATTTAATGCTTCCTCATCCCGAATATCTGTTTGAAAAAAAGTAACTTTTTTTCCAGTGACTTTTTCTATCACCTCTAAACTTTTAGAGTTACTATTTCTTAGATTATCTAAAACAATAATTTCAAAACCAGCTTGCAAAAGCTCGATACACGTATGTGAGCCAATAAAACCAGCCCCACCTGTAAC
>NZ_JAVJNG010000019.1:0-11489 GCF_038806185.1 Domibacillus sp. 8LH
ATTATGTTAACTGGTTTAACAAGCGGCGGATTCACGGAACACTAGGCTATGTAAGCCCGATTGAATACAAACGATCGTCCCTTAAAAAAGCTGTCTGATTTAGTGTTGACAATCCACCTGTTCTATTCGTTCAACAAGAAAATCAATAATATTTTTAACAGGCTTTTCTTTTAAGGCAGTTATCAAAAAGCCTTTTAGTCAACAATTTCGGGCGACCCCTATCTAGCTGAGATTAGTGCTGCTTATCTGTCTAAGTGAACTGTTAAACAACAATTTGAGTTATTATGCTTTTAATGGTTAGTCCCAGCTAAACCACCAAATTGATATTTTCTAAATGTAAAAGGGGACCCATTTTTTGCTCTTTTCTTTATTCCCTTTTTAACTAAAGCTTCCATTAATAAAATAAAAAATCCCGAACCAAACAGATGTGATATGGTATTCTGAATAATGTATGTTAACAAATAATATATTTGGGTTGACTATTAACTTTAATTGAACTTATAAATGAGGGAGAACTATGTATAAGCTGCGAGGTCATCACCTTTTTTGTCTTCTGGGCTATCGAGGAATCGGCTATTCCGAAGAATACGTGGAAAATATGACACGTTTGCACCAAACGTTAAGAGATTACCCTAATACGCTCATTCATCTTGTAAATGGCCCTGATCAGTTGTGTGAAAAATACCCCAATTCAGGTGTATACCATTGCCAGGACAACAGTATTTATGAAAGGGATGCCGCTATTTTGGAGAAAATGGGGCTTAAAATCGGACAAATATTAAGATGGAAGGATATTGAGTCGTGTATCCGAAAGTTTGTGATCCCCTCTGATGTTCAGGTTATATGTGAAACCTGTGCCTGGCGGTCATATGGAGTTTGTGAAGAAGGTATTCAAGAGATTCATGAAGGGAAAAGGTTAAGAAAAATTCAATAATCCCCCTCTTCCCTTTTATTAATCCTTCCATTTTGAGAGCAACTTCTTCTGTGCAATCATGGTGAACCAGCATTTCTTTACCGTTAAGACTATTTACTAGAGAAAAACGTAAGCAGCACCTGGTAAGAGATATCACTCAAATAAGGAAGGAGATTTATCACTGAAGGCTGCACCCTTTCTTCTGAGCTATGCATTCAATATTTAGCATTAAAAAAGACCAGGCTCCATTCCTTGATATAGAAGGAATAGTGCCTGGTTTTTCTGTTGGTTTAAGTAATCCGTCTTATTTAAATGTATGCATACCCACCTACTTCTTTTTTGCGGACATGGCGGCAATTGCAGACTCATTGAATCCTTTAGCGATCAGCCAGACGGCTAAAATCATTTCATTAGCTGCTACCGGCAGTGCCAAAACAGCACCCCAAACCGAAACTTGTTCAATAACACCGAACATAACTAACAGGGCACAAAGGAAAACAAGGGCTGCCCCCGTCATTCCTAAGATGGGTATGAATCTCGGTACCAGCTTGGATTTATAAAAGATATAACTGTACATCACGGTATTGATACCGAGCATAAAATTGGGGCCAAGCAGGAATGTCCAGTCATGTATTGCTTTTAATACGGTGCCCGAAGTTTGAAAAGATGCGGTATCCGGAGCTCCTGCCGCTATAAATTCCCGGCTTAAGGTCAACAGCGACAGCATACTGATGACACCAACAGTAATGACAACCGCTTCAAGAAACCGGAAGCAGACATGCCAAAGAGCGATCGTTTCATTATACCTTCTTAAAATTGGAAACATGGTGGTTGCCGTACCAACCGCTGAAACGACAAGAATTAATTCCATCAACGCCCCCATTATCACCTGGTCGGCTTGTTCAGCACCTTTAGTCAGGTAATCAGGACTATTTAGGATAGGATCATATAAAATAACACCAATTATCGCCGTAACAGCGGCAAGTATTAACAGTACACCGACAATTTTTGCTGCTTTTTTGTTTGAATTCATTTCTATCTCCTTCTTTCCACAAATTCACAAACGGTAAAGCAGAAACAATCATCTGTCTTACAGCTTCGAGTTGTCCCCATAAAAGAATACTTCTTCCAGCGGTAAGTTAAAGGCGCGAGCAATGCGAAAAGCCAGTTCCAAAGATGGGGAGTAATTTCCCTTCTCAAGAGCTACGATAGTCTGTCTTGTTACGCCTGCCTTGTCAGCCAGTTGCTGCTGGGTCATTTCATTATGATTGAATCGTAATTTTCGAATGTGATTGCCGACAAGATGTTTGCCCATATTAAATTCCTTTCCGATAATGATAAAGTTTCGTAATGGAGCCGGTCACATCGGAAAGAAATCCTGAAGCGATCAGGATCATAAACATCGCCTGTGACGGCTGATAAATGACCAGTGATCCCATTGCAAAAAGAAAGCCGAGGATAAATACAAAAAAAGAGTTTCGGTGTGCTTTCAATTCGATAAACTTATCCAGTTCATCCGCAAATGCTGGTTCCTTTTCTCTGGTCGTTATTCTAAAGATAATGTTAAAAATAATGCTGATTATGATGTGTGCGACTATGGAAACCAAAGTTAAAACAAGGACGAAGGACCCCCAATAGCGAAATGTTTCGGTCGACTGAAGCCCTCCCTCGGGATGCTGCGGGTACATATATAAACAAAAAGATCCGAAAATGAGAATAACACTGATCAACGATACAACGCTTTTCTTTTCTTGATAAGTCATGACTTCCCCCCTTGTACGTCCGCTTTTACATGATGTAAAGTATGTTTTACACGATGTAATATAGACTATGCACAAAGTCAATTAAAGATGACCCCTAATCAATATGATAAGACTTTTTTTCTTTGAAAACGCAAAAAAGCCGATCTCCATCTTAGAACATAAGCACAATACGATACATTAATTTAAAAAATCCCTGATTCCTTTAATAACAAGGTTTCAGGGTTTTTTTTGTGTCATTTGATGACGAATGAGGAATGCCGATAATTCCCCCAGCTCCTCCAAAACTCCCCCAATCTCCAAAACGTTTTCTTCTATCATACATAGCTATGGCGTGGCGCAAAGCCTACAGTCAGAGAACGGACGATTAAAGTTTAATGATGGTTCTTACTGTATAAAAGATATTGTAACGATCGGGTTTGCTGATTGATTTGCCGTGAATGAAAAACAGTTTTTATAAATATTAATATAAGCCCCTTACGTTCTCCTCTCCTTCTTATTATAATAAATGGAAAATAAGGAATTATATTGGTAATAAGGTTAAAATTATTCATTATAATGTTTGCGGCTATTGCATTATTTTTAACTACATACCATTCAGCAGAAGCAGCAAATCCGATCAAGCCGGGTGACCTATACACTTAAGGATGCAAATGGTGTAGCATACAAGGTCTATTTTGCTGGCGTAAGAGAGAAGAAGGGATATGCATCTTATGATAAGTGGCCTTATGTCTGGGCAGGAGCCAACGAGGGGGATCTTGTTTACAAAGGAAACTACACTCTTTACACCCACAAAGTGGGCACAAGCCATATCAAAAAGTCACGTTTCTATTTTAAGGATTACGAATTGAATTCCACTCGCAAGATGGTTCATGTTTACCCATCTCAATACAAGGGGCAGCCAGATATTTTAGCCGTTGCCGAGACAGATAATTCGAATTTAGAAATTGTGCAATGGTACTACATGAAAGATGGCGTACTACCAAAAATGATTGATGTAGGTTATACTAAACGCGCGAAGCATATTGCTATAAATAAATTTCAAATAGCAGGATACGACAATAGCATTGGTAGTTGGCATTTTAGTGATTTAGCCTTTAACCCTAAGAAAAATGAATATAGTCCGATTAATGTAAAACCAAAAAACCCAAGCCAGGTAATCAAAAACTGGCCAAAACACTGGCAATAAAAAAGACCCGTCTACTCGTCAGGAGCAGGCGGGTTAATTTATTACATTTTTATAAAATTTCTTCAAAGGTCACCTTTACTCTTTATTTTGGAGTTTTTCCGCTAGCTTGTAGAAATCGAGGCAATGCTTTAAAAATTCTTCATTGATCTCTTTGTATAATTTTGTTGATTCATCTAATACGTTATTTAAACGATCATAAATATAATATCTGTTCGCACCTATTCCGTAGCGTTTATATATAATCTCGTACTTCTTGCCATTATAAACGCCGTTAAAATACGCATAGTTACCTATTTCCTTTGAGAAAACAAAAGACAAATTTACTCTACCTCCCCCCTTAATACCTAAATGTATGCTGAACTGAAACGAAAAGAAGAAAAAGAAGCGCCCCTCTTTATCTAGATGAACAGGCGCTGGAAAAAATGCAACGGATTGCGATGGAGTCTTATCAGGAGCAGAGGATGATTGAGCTGGAAGTGAGCACGTTCGGGCTTCCAAAATAAAGGAGCTGCTTTGAGTTTTTGCTTCACCCTTGTAATAATTTGATCCTCTAAACAATAGGATTAGGTTATTATAACGACTTGGAGGTGCATCAAATGCTTAATGAAAAATTCGAATTAGAAGCTCTGTATGATGTAAGAGAAAAACTACATGAAATTCAGGAATGGTCTGTTGCTCAAACAAACGATAATCAAGAGCTTTACGATATAATTGATGGGCTGTGCCGAGTTGCAAACATGTATAATGATGTTGTAATTCAAGCTGTCAGGGATAAAGAGATTTTTACAGCAAACCCACAAGACTACATTGAGAGCAAGCTGGGAGCGTCTTACGGCACCTATAAATATAGAGAAAACTAAGCAAGGAGCCCTTTTACTAAGGGCTTTTGTTCTTTAATCCATCCAAATACTATTTATTAGTTTTTTTCGATATCTTAATGAATTTTGCACAATGTTAGTTATGTTTTACTCAGTGCCAGATTCCTTTTGCGGTAAATTGCTTTTGCTCTCCATTAGAAAACCGTACATCAATAGCGGCTTGCTGCGGGTTAGCTTTCACTTCAACGACGTTTCCAAGTCCGTACTGCTCGCGTTCTTTGTCTGTTAAAGACGATAAGTGCTTTTGATGTACTCGAATGAATAGCCTGCGCTCAGCGTCTGTTAAATGCTCATAACCTTGAATTGGTATCATGCTGTTTTCCCACCTTGTTGATCTAAATACCTGCTGGACATATGAACAGCGTCGATGATAGAAGCTGGCTCTGTTTCTTCCCTAGCGGCCAAAACCATTTGTACCGGAGTCATTATATGTCCTGTTCTCTTATGGTGCTCTTTCAACATTTCATACACTTCATGCCGGCTCATGGTTCCAGCTCCTTTCGAGGTCTACAAATCTTGAGTATGCCTTGATAAATGCCGCTTCGACCGTCCCGATTGCACCGTTCCGCTGTTTGGCAAAAATAATTTCCACAACGTTTTTCGCTTCGGATTCCTTATTGTAATACTCATTCCGGTACAGGAAAGTGATGACGTCTGCATCCTGCTCAATGGAGCCAGAATCCCTCAAGTCGGACATCATTGGACGCTTGTCCTGCCGTTGTTCCACTGCCCTGCTTAACTGGCTGAGCAGCATAACCGGTACATCAAACTGACGCGCCATTTGCTTGAGCTCCCGGGTAATATGGCCAATGGCTAGATCATGACGTTCAAACTTTCCAATAGGCGTGATCAGCTGCAGGTAGTCAATGATGACGATATGCTTTTTGTCTGGATGCTCCCGCTTTGTCTTGCCGACAGCTGCGCGAATATCCGCAACCGTCTGGCGGGAATTATCGTGAATATTGGCATTCCATTTGTTAAAAGTGTTCATAGCGTGCTGTGCCTTATTTTTGTCCTGATCAGTAAACATATTGAATGAGTTGCGCCATTTGGAGCCCTCAATGTTCACAGTACTGGACAGAAATCGCTTGATCAGTTGCTTTTTCGGCATCTCCAGCGAGAATATACCCGCGACGCCGCCTTTCTCACAGCACGCTTGTACTAGGCTGAGTGAGTACGCTGTTTTTCCCATTGATGGCCGGCCGGCAATGATAGATTTGCTTGGGAGATTATCCACGATCTAAGTTATAAGTAAAAGAAAAAAGAGTACTGACTAAAAAGCTTGCAAAGATCGCATTTACGCATAAAAAGATTTAGTCCTAAAATCAAATCCCGAAAAGCAAACTGGGTTGCCATTTCTTTTTATCCTGCAGGATCTGAACGGTGTGAAAAAAGGCCATCTAGCTTACGATGAGAAATGTTAGCGTAACAAAGGTAGTTGGCCTGATGAAAAAAGTTAAAATTCATTCTGATTCAACCTCTCTCTTTTTGGGACAGACTTTTGCTTTCCCCGTCATTTTCACATTTACACCTTTTCTCTATCCTATATTTAGTATACACTTACAGAAACATACGTTCCCACAACTTTATTTTTAGAAAAGTGGCACCCCTTACGATACAGCTATTTAATGTCAAGTATTCTTTTGCGGAAGAGCACCTTGCTCTGTGGGAGATTCAAATGATGGGTGTTATGTATAGCAAGTCCTCTTCTCTTTTATGATGAAGAGTTTACTTTAAACTTCAACGGAAATTTCAAAAGCAAAAAAGACCTTATAGTACTTTTGATAAAAGTATCTTTGCAAGGTCCTTTTTGGCGGCTGCATGCATATCCTTGGCTTAATGGTCGTCTCCCTGCTCAAGCCGGCCGTCTTGCTGTCCCGCTAATTCCATTTCATGAAAAAGCGAGAGTTCAGAAAGGTCAGTATGATCGTCAGGGCCGACTTTGTTGGTCAGATAGCTTTCATAGCGCGCGTCCATCATGCCGATAAACACTTCTGGTTTGTCTAAAACAGTCTGGCCGGTTAATTCATAAGCAGGCAGCGCAGTTTGAACAAAACGCATTTTTTCGTGATGGGTAAAGTTGTCCCAATCCGTCACGGAAAACGAGTGAAGGGTTTCTTTGCTGATGGCCTGTTCACTAAAAAAACCGGGTTCCTCCCCACCTGTATTTTCAGAAGCGACAAGGGTTTTTCCAAACAGGCTGGAATAAGATCCTTCTTCCAATATAGCGGATAAGCTTAACCCTGCACCAACACCTACTAGTACCATAAAAACCGGCGCAAGTAGTAACATAAGTACGTATTTCATAAGAGGCACCTCCTTTTTTACGTAGTGTGCTAGGTGTCCCAATGTAAATAGATGCCGGGGATTTTTGCTTTGTTGTTTTCTCGTAAAACAAAGGCGTCGTTCCCCGTAACTCCTATCTTTTCTACAAAAGCGGGAGTTTATTCAAAAAACGTGAAAAATATTCCATTTTCGACAGTCCCGTTAACAGGGGAAACCTTTAACAGAACCAGAGATAAAAAACATGCTATGTGAAAAATAAGATCAGTAAAATTAAAATTTCAACTACCCCCTCTCTTTTATGAGATGGGGTATCTTTTAATCTCAAAGAGAACATATACTCCCATCGGTACAAATCCAAGTATAATACACCCATTGAACATGGCTTGTTTAACGAAACTGTACCTGATTCTCTGTTGAACAGTTACAAGTACATTTCTACGATTAGATAAGACAGGAAGCGATTCTTATGGAAAGTTTTGAAAAGCACGGCAAGACTTGGCGCTACCAGATTCACCTTCAACGTAATGGTCAGAAATAGCGGATATCAAAAAGTGGATTTAAGACAAGGAAAGAAGCGCAGATAGCAGCAATGGAAGTGGAGCAGAAACTAGACAAAGGGATTACTGTTTTTACGGAAGACCCGTTATTAACGGATTATTTAAGAAACTGGTTTGAAGTTTATAAAGTCAGTGATATAACCAAGGTTACAGAAAGCCGATATAGGACCTTCCTTTCTTCTATTGAAAAGATGCTGCCTTACATGACCGTTAAACAACTGAACAAACAAACACACCAAAAGTTTTTGAATAATTATGCCCAGACTCACGCCAAGGATACAGTGCGTAAGATGAATAATTTTATTCGAAATGCCATGCAAGAGGCCGTTTTGGAAGGGATTATTTATATGGACCCAACTCAAAAAGCGGTAATTAAAGCAGGCAAACCAAATAAGTCGAAAGACGAAAAATTTTTAAATATGAATGAACTTAAGCTGCTGATCCGTACTATTAAAGAAAAAAACAAGCTGTCTGTGTCTGATATATTTATTTTGGTGATGGCTGCGACAGGTACCCGATTTTCCGAATACGCAGGATTAACATGGAATTGCGTGGACTTTACTAATGCGAGGATTAATATTAAAAAAGCATGGCATTACAAGAATAATGTAAAGGCACTTGGCCCTTTAAAGGTTCGGGGTACCGAACGTGTTCTACCAGTAGATGCTGATACAATAAAATTATTGAAGGAGTATAAGCTTCAAGCTGCCCCGAATATTCAGCAACTGCTCTTTTATCGAATGAAGTACGGGGTGGTTACAATCGAAATGCTTAACAAGGCGTTAAAAAAATATTGCGATAATCTTGGAATTCAGCCGATTACTTCTCACGGATTAAGACACACACATGCATCTGTCCTGCTATACAAAAAAATTCCGATTCACTATGTTTCAAAAAGATTGGGACATTCTAATATCGATACAACATTAAAGAATTACATTCGTATTATCAAAGAGCTTGAAAATGAAGCTGATATGGAAACACTTCAAGTTTTAGCTGATTTACAGAGGTAATTGAAAGCAACTCCCCCATTTCTCCCCCACTTTTGTTTGTGAATGCTTATGTAGTAAGGGTTTAATGGGGGAAAATGACTCCATCTGAGGGAATCGACTTTCATTCATAGCTGGAACATCTTTTTTAACGTCAGGTGTTAGATTCAAGCATCCAAGATAAAAAAGATATAAGGAATTATGGAAATAAGGATTTTTCATCTTAAAAGATTACTGGGCAGCTTCTATTGACTTGACCTCTTTTTTCACTACTTGCAGTACTTGTTCCAATTCATATTCTAAACTGGGGTCAATATATCCTTTGATAGGCGCGTGTAAACCTCCAGTAAACTGTCTACTCGCTTGTGCTTCAGCTTCCATCATTAAGATACGGTCTTCTACGCGGGACATTCCATTAGTGATCGTTTCAGAATGGAAGGTAACATTCGTTTTTTGAATCCGTTTGATCGACTGAGCTGTATTGGCTCTCGAAATGAGCATTAATCTTTTTTGTTGAAATTCATGATAGGTTCTTTTTAGTTCATTCAATTCTTCATAAAGTGTCTCGGTTTGGCCCTGAAGAATATTCAACTGCTCAGTATAAAGAGTGAGCTGCTGCTGGTGAATCAGTTTTTCCTGCAAGGCCAATTTTGCGATAAAGTCCTCTCCTTGTTGCACAGCTAATCTTGCCTGCCTGTCCCTTTTTGCAACCAGGCTTTCTGTTTCACCGATTAATGCTTTTTGTTTATTTTCGAGGTAAATTTGCTGTGCTAATGCTTGTTCCCCTTTTTTGAGCTCCCCTTCCATTTCTCCCATATACTCGTTTAACATCGCAATAGGATTTTCCAGGCTATTGAGCACGCCGTTTATTCCAGCACTGCCCATCGTTTTTAATCTCTTAAAAATCCCCATATTACTCATTCTCCTTCTCAAGTTTTTGTTCTTTCTCCCAGCTGTCTAAAATGTCAGCATTACTCTGATTTATCGGAGGGCTTATTTTTGAAGCAGGGACATTCGTGACAAATTGCTGAAACGCATCAGCTTTGTCTTTTTTCTTGTACCACCTATAGGCGAATATCGCGCCAGTCCCAGCTGCAGTAAGGATGAGCATCATTCCAAGCCAGGAAAAGTCACCGCCATGATGCGGTCCATGCATGTCTGTACGGAATGCTGGCCCTCCTCCATGGCCTCTCCCCATTTGATGGGCATATCCATATCGCTCATGACCTTCAGACCTTTCGAAGAGATTTAGAAAAAAGTTGATTCCAGCAAGCCCTGAAACGCTTACAGCTCCCCACAAAAGCACTTGCTTTATTTTTTCATTCACTTGTTTATCTCCCCTTTCTATTGCGTGATGAATTGATTATAGGTGTGAAAAGTGAAAATTCAGTGAAAATAGATGAATCATCAACAAAATTAAGATATATTGCCACTTTTTAGTACGAGTAACTTTTAGCCTCATCAAGCCCTATACAGAATTCCTTTCTGAATCTGTCTACGTCTGCCTCAGAGGAGAAGAAGGTTCCGAATCTATAAAAGGAAGAGTCCAGAATATAAAATCCATTCTCCTTTTAAGTTACGTTCCCAAACAAAAAAGCTCCATTTTTGTATTAATAGGGCTTTCATACAATCGTTATTCGTACTCACACAGAGTTGGATTTATGAAACTGGGAAGCGTTTCACATATATTTTGATAAGTGAAGAATTGTGGGTTATTGAGAGCGCTGCAACATTAGTCCTGTCATAGCCGATTCAAAAAAGACTTGTATAGGATTCTACCTTCATTCACCATTAATTACATAATTTCCCTTTGCCGGTTTCACTGATGAGAAAAACAATCTACTACTCTACTTTACAAAAAAGATTAACAATGGAGACAAATGTTTAATCCAATATGCTTCTTTACTCATATCCTAATAATATAAATCGATTACAGACATTGATTTATAGAACTGCTTCACTACCTTTCTGTAAAGGAGGTGAAATGGTATGGGTGGTTATGGTTACAACGGCGGCTTTGCGTTGATTGTAGTTCTGTTCATTCTTTTAATCATCATTGGTGCTACATTCAAAGGCGGCTACGGCTATTGATTTAAATGGCTGAGCGACATTTCAAAGATTCTTCCGGGGTTCTCAACTGCTTAGAAATGGCGCTCTGGTCAAGCTGCTATTACTGTTTCGGTGTCACTTCTACATCTTCCCGTCGCCAACATGAAATACATTTCCTGCTAGCTAATGATGATTATTTGGGTGAACATGGTTTATATTTCACCGTAGCGGGTAAATGATTAAAGACATGGTCTTTCATTGACCACTTGCCCTAGTTTCTTATACCGCGGAGTCCCCCGCGGCTTTTTTTATGCTTTTCTTTATACTTTCGCAAGTACATCCGCTGTTCTCTCAATTAAAGCCATCCAGCATCCGACGATTTACTCAATAATATTAATCTTCCTATATTCGATTTAGCTATTAGCAGCTAAAAAAAAGCGGGCTTCATCCCTTAATGCCCAAGGAATGAAGCCTGCTTTTTAGTTTATTTACGAATGCAACATAACATCTGTTATGCTACATTTGTATTTTTGAAATACCAAGTACCATTCCATTTAACATATCTTTAATCTTTAACAGGCTTATTTGTGTTTAAAATATTTATTTTTAGTTGTTTTTCCTATGGAGAGACCAAATATCAGGCAGAAACTCACTGTACTGAATAGAGTAATGAGAATAACGTTACAATTATTGTTAAGGATATGACAATCCTGTTATTAAAACCAACAAACGTGTTATCCTTCAGCGGAATATGAAATGGATGTAAATCCAAGGTCACTTCTTTTTGTTATCTTTGTCTTTCCCGTCTTTGTCTTTCTTGTCTTTGTCTTTCCCGTCTTTGTCTTTCTTGTCTTTGTCTTTCTTGTCT
>NZ_JAVJNG010000019.1:11585-78678 GCF_038806185.1 Domibacillus sp. 8LH
CTTTCTTGTCTTTGTCTTTCCCGTCTTTGTCTTTCTTGTCTTTGTCTTTCCCGTCTTTGTCTTTCTTGTCTTTGTCTTTCCCGTCTTTGTCTTTCCCGTCTTTTTCTTTCCAGTCTTTGTCTTTCTCGTCTTTTTCTTTCCAGTCTTTTCCTTTGTGATCCTCTTTTTTGTGTTTAGGCATGTGTTTAGGCATGTTACATCTCCCTCCTTTCACATTAAATTTGGTTGAGGTAATTTGAGGTAGAAATGAGAAATAGCTACCTGATTAAAATTATCCTCATACTACTCTATGTAACAAATGGAAATTTTGGTTGCACAATAGTCTATTTTTAAACATATATATTATTTTGTATTTAGCCAATGGCTTATATAATTCGAATATTCTTTATGATCAGTCACCACTGGGACTTGTGGTTACGATTATTTTTGTTTTATTCTGCAGAAAGACAAAGGAAGGGGAGGGAATAATTAGATCTTATACACTTTTTGAGAATAAATCGAAACAAGTTCTACCATTCGATAGTACTTTAAACACCATTGTGTTTTGCCGGTTAGCCGGCAAAATAAGTTAGGGTTAAGCTGTATAAATAAAAAACCCTTGATAATCAAGGGTTTTTACGTGTTTTATCTGTTAAGTACTAGGCAGGTTATCTTCCCCTTCCTAAACTACATGTTTCAGAACATCCTTCTTTGTTGTAAAGCCTGCTTTCTCGTGTAACTATCAACTGTCTTTGTACCATAAACAGCATTTGACACGAATTATTTTTAAAGCTCAAATTCGCTTTAATACTTTAATCTTTTGCTACATTCACACGACCGGAAAAAAAGACTGCTCCCCCACCCATATCCGACAAGCGGTCTGGTGTAAGAGAGTTGACGAGCTGGTTGGTTCCCGGTGCATCTGCCCACAGCCCTAGGGATACGACCACACCCGGCAGCACCTGGCTGCCGACCGATACAGTCAGGCAGCATTCTCCGCGCGAATTCCAAACACGTACCTGGTCTCCGTCTTCAATCCCGGCCGCTTGTGCATCTTCCACATTCATATATAACCGAGCTTCTTTTTCAAGCTGAACATGTTTTTCATTATTGGAAAACGTCGAATTTAAAAAGTTATGATTCGGCGCCGGAATGAATACATAGGGAAGCTTCTCATCTTGCTTAATCGACACATAAGTAGGCAATGGTGGAAAGCCATCCTGCTTCATTTTTTCAGAATACAATTCGATTTTCCCGCTTGGTGTCAGCAGTTTCCCTGGAAGAATTGGTTTCACATCTGCTCTTATAAACTGCTTTTCCGTCAGGGATGTATAATTGATGTGTTTAATAGATGGATTCTCCGGATAATCAAGCGCACGGTCAATTATTTCTTCGTCTGTTTCCCGGAACTCCGGCTCTTCATATCCCATTTTTTGAGCCAGCAGGCGGAACACATCAACATTCGATTTAGACTCCCCGTATGGCCCAATAACCGGCTGCTGAATTTGAACAAAATGATGCCAGTACGATGTAAAAAAGTCAGTGTTTTCATACGAAGATGAAGCCGGCAGGACAATATCCGCGTACTTGGCTGTTTCAGTTAAAAACAAATCATGGACGACAAGAAACAAATCTTCACGCTCCAGCCCTTTTCTCACCTTGTTTCCTTCTGGAGCCACCACCGCTGGATTTGTGCTGTACACAAACATGGATTTAACCGGCTGTTTAAGCTCCGTCAAAGCTCGGCCGATCTGGTTCATGTTAATACGGCGTGTGTGTTTGTTTTGGAGAAAATCCGGACGCTGCAGTGCATCGGAATTAAAAGCCAGGTACCCCGCGTTTCCTTTAATGGCTCCGCCGCCCCGCTTCAGCCACTGTCCGGTTAAAGCAGGCAGGCAGGAAATCGTGCGGATGCACATGCCGCCGTTGTCATGGTGCTGCAGGCCATTTCCAATGCGGATAAAAGAAGGTGAGGTTGTCCCGTATAAACGGGCAAGCGTATAGAGATCATCGACTGAAACGCCTGTAATCTGCGCAACCGTTTCCGGATCATACTGAACCACATGCTCCCGCAGTTCTTCAAAGCCCACTGTGTATTCTCTTAAAAAGTCTTCATCTACTAAATGCTCCGCAAACAAAATATGCATCATACCAAGCGCGAGCGCTGCATCGGTACCCGGCTTAATTGGGATAAACCAGTCCGCCATCTTTCCAGTCTGGTTTTGATGTACATCAATGACCACAATTTTGGCACCGTTTTTCCGTGCTTTTTGCGCGAGCACAACCTGGTGCATATTGGTGCTGACAGCATTGACACCCCAGAAAATGATCAGCTTGGCATGAACAGTATCCTCGGGATTTGTTCCTTTGCTGTCTCCCATTGTGTACCGGTAACCCGCTTCACCGGCTGACTGGCAGATTTTCCGGTCCAGCTGTGATGCACCGAGCCTGTAGAAAAAGCGCCGGTCCATACTTTCGGAATTGAGTACACCCATGTTGCCATAATAGCTGTATGGCAGGATGCTCTCCGGCCCATCCGTTTCGATAAGCTCTTTCCAGCGGGACGTAATCGTCTCAAGCGCTTCTTCCCACGTAATCCGTTCAAACCGGCCTTCTCCTTTTTCTCCGACACGCTTCATTGGGTATGCCAGCCGTTTTTCGTCATAAAGCCGTTCTTTTATGTTGCGAACTTTATTGCAGATACTGCCTTTTGTAACAGGATGGTTTGGGTCACCTTCTACCTTTACGATTCTGCCATTCTTTTTGTGGACCAGCAGGCCGCACTGGTCCGGACAGTCAAGTGAGCAGACCGAAGGAAACACGCCATCCGGCTGGTCTTTGTAAGCATACATCTCCATTCTCCTAACCTTCTAAAATAGATATCTGTTATTTCATCATAGCGCAGGCGAAAAAGCCTGACAATAGAGCGGCTTCAGCCCTGCTTTTTCCCAGCAATTTCTTTTAAGTTAACGATTTTACATAAGAGTAAAATTTGGTGTCTCTTTGCATGCCGACTTTTTCATACAGCGTCTGCGCAGTTATGTTATCTCTAGCTGTCTGAAGGGTGACAAATTTGGCTCCTTCGTCCTCGCAAAATTGAAAAGCGGTGTGCATCAGTGCTTTACCGATTCCTTCTTTCCGGCAATCAGGATGAACGAATAAATCATTCAAGATGTATGCCCGCTGCATGCCGACTGATGTAAACGTTGGATACAGCTGAACAAATCCAGCTGCCTTTTCTTTTTCGTATCCAATAAAAACAATCGACTCTTCCCTCTCCAATCTCTCCTTTAAAAAAGCAGCTGCTCCTTTTTCATCACTTGGCTGCCCGTAAAACACGCGATAAGCATCAAATAATGGAGAGAGTACAGGCAGATCCTTCAGCCCAGCTCTTATTATTTTCATTTGTCTTCCTCCCACTTGATTGATAAAAAAACTTTCTGTTTTATAGTATGGGAAAAAAGCGACATGTTAAAGAGATACAGTTTTTATTATTTTTCCATGTCAGATTGAAGTGCTTTATGCAGGAAGCGCGCGTGATTTATATCAGCACATTTTCTAAAGCCTTTTTACCGTCGATCCGGCTGAGCTATATGATTCTGCCGCCTTCTTTGCTTAAACGGCCCAAGCAGCGGTTTGCAGCCGTAGAACAAACAGCCTCAAATATTCACCAGCGTACAAGGGCCCATTTTATGGCTCGCGGAAACTGGGATTTTCATATTGGTAAAATGTGAAAAACATATAAACGGAAAATGCAGGTGCTTGTCACTGCTCTGCAAGGTACATTCGATCAAAATATTAAAATAACAGGCACTCAGTGGGTCCTGTATGTTTTAGTCCAATACGCTTCTTCATTCGGCGAATCAGAATTAATCGAAAAAGCCAAACAGGCTGGGGTAAAAATTTATCCTACCGCCCCTTATTTTTCAAAAGATCTTCCCTCCGTTCCTTTCATTCAACTAGGGTTCAGCGGCCTTTCGCCAGAACAAATCCGCTTGGGTGTCCACCTGCTCAAAGAAGCTTGGACATAGAGCTTTTATGTAGTGCTTTCGCTTAAATCTTAAAAAGGTGTTTAAGAGAAGAATAGGCGGGTATCATTAACACTGTACCACCAGAACCACCAGAAATTCTAAGAGAACTGAGGAGGAACTTTTAATGGCTAACAACAATAACGACAAAATGAGTCGTGAAGAAGCAGGCCGCAAAGGCGGAGAAGCTACAGCAAAGAACCATGACAAGGAATTCTATCAGGAAATTGGAAAAAAAGGTGGAGAAGCCACTGTCAAGAATCATGATAAAGAATTTTATCAAGAAATTGGCGAAAAGGGCGGAGAAGCTCGCGCTAAACAGCGCGATAACGATTAATGCCGGTTAAACACCGAAGATAATCACAAAAATCAAATCGCTATTGATCAAATCAAAAACGAGCATGCTTCGCTGTTCTAGCATGCTCGTTTTTGTGTGCTTTTGGCATCTCATACTTTAAATTTACTGATTGTTTCTCTTAACTCTTGAGCCATCCGGCTTAATGCTTCTGCAGAAGCCGACACTTCTTCCATCGCTGCATTTTGCTCTTCAGCCGAGGCAGCTACATTTTGTATGTTTCCGGCAGCCTGCTCAGAAATCTCGCTCACTCCTTTGATCATTTTCGCAGTCGTATTAAAAACGTTTTTTTGCGATCCATTTATAAGAAAAGGCAACCGTTATAATAATCCATACGACTGTTGCTGCTACACCTTTAAACATTTCTGCTTTATTCAAATGGGAGGAAAGCAATTCTATCGCCTGCAGGCTGGCACTGGCTGGATTCAGCCAACCCAACATAGGATGCAGCCCGGCCAGTATTCGAAAAGCAAGAAGACAGGCTATACTGATAAGCGCAATAACCGCTTGCCCATTAAACAAGGTACTGACCATTGCCGTAAAGGAAACAATAAAAAATACCCAGATTAAATACAAAAGCAAAGCCGGCAGTACCACTCGAAAAGGGACATCTGTAAACAAATAATCTGTATACAATAGCGAGGCGGCAAATCCAGCTGCCACGCTTAGGGCAGCTGCGGAGCAGCCGGCCGCTATTTTCCCTCCTATATAAGCTCCCACAGTAACCGGTTTTGTTAAAATGAATTTGAGCATGCCGCTCACTTTGTCTGCCTGAATAATTCCCATAGTCGAAACGACAATAATGATTAAGCCCACCTGATCAAATTGTGAGGCAAGTGTACCAGCGAGCACTTCATCTCCGCTTTGATTGGGCATCGCCGGATCAATAGTAATCCCCTGCCCTCCTCCACCTGCTTCCAAAATAGAAGGCAGAAAAAACAGCAGAACAGGCTGAGCAGCTCCTAAACCCATGAAGGCGAGCGGCATCCAAATGATTTTCGCTTCTCTTATTAATTGAATCCACTCTTTATGCCAGATCACGTAAAAAGCATTCATGCGCCTGCCACCATTCTTAAAAAGATTTCCTCCAGGGTATCTGACCTTCTTGTTCCAAAACGTAAAATGTCTACATTATTCTTCAATGCATGCCCAATCAAATGGTTTTTATATGCCTGCACATCGTCAAGCGTTACTTTAACAGTATTACCAATAAGGTCTACCTTCTGAACATAGGGCAGGCACCGGACGAGCCCCGCCCAGCCCAAGTCTCTTGGCGTAATGTCAACATACACCGCTGAATCCTCATTTCTGCATGTCAGCTCAGCCAGTGTAGTATCTTCCAGTTTTATGCCGTTTTTCATAATGACGAGCCGCTCACAAATTTCTTCTGCATCACTTAAGATATGTGTTGATACCAGTACAGTGGTGTCTTTTTTTATATCACGAATTAAATCCAACACCTCTCTTCTTCCGATTGGATCCAGCGCTGAAACCGGTTCATCCAATATAAGAAAAGACGGCTTATGAAGGAGAGCTTGCGCAATACCCAGCCTTTGTTTCATGCCCCCGGAAAAGGTGCCGACTTTTATATTCTCTTCCTGCTTGAGGCCTACCCGCGTCAGCACCGTTTCAATTTCTTTCAGAAGGTTTTTCTTTGGCATGTCTGATAGGCGCCCCATAAAAACGAGTGTTTCTTTAGCCGTCATCCAGGAATAAAGAGGTGGCTCCTGTGGAAGGTAGCCAATCTGGCGCTTCATAGAAGACAGCCTTTTTCCGTCTAGGTGCACCTCACCTTTATCTGCTGGCAGCACATCTGTAATAATATTGAGCAGCGTTGACTTTCCTGCTCCATTCGGGCCAAGCAGCCCTACACATTCTCCTTCCTCAATATGTAAAGAAACATCCTTGACAGCTGTTTTATGTTTAAACGTTTTAGTCACATGTTCAACGCTTATTTTCATCGGGCAGCGCCTCCTTTTCGTCCAATTGTGAAATATAAAATAGGACCGATCGTGTTACAAACCAGAATGATGATCATCCAAAAAAGCACATGCTCTTGTGTTTTGCGGTGCCGGTATAAATCAATTAACGCCACCACAATCAAAACCAGAGCAATGGCTATAAACGGCATAAGAATAGGCAGCACAACCGTCCAGTCGATTTCTTTCAATTCTTCCAATCCGTAATGAAGCTGCAATTGTCTCATTCCTTTCACTTTATTATCATTATCGATAATGATAACATTAAAATATGGAGAATGCATTTGTTTTTTTGGCTAAAGTTTAATATGATTTCTTTATTATCGTTACTGATAATGTTCTCAACTTTTTTCAAATGACAGTTTTTAATGCTAAAAAATAGAACATTTTTGTTCTCAAAGGAGACTTATATATGAATAAAGCGGAAATATTAATGCACCCAGTCAGAATGAAAATATCGCAGGCTCTTATGCGAAACAAAGAAAACGGCCTGACACCTTTAGAAATGGTTAAAATCATTCAGGATGTGCCTCAAGCGACACTTTACCGTCATATTAGCACCCTGCATCAAGCAGGTATCATACGTGTGACAAAAGAAAAAAAGGTCCGGTCCGTGTCTGAAAAATATTATGTATTGGACGAAGAAGCTGCCCAGCTCCATGCGGATGAGTGGAAACATTTAACGAAAGAAAAAAAGCTCAGCTATCTTTCATATTATCAGCTGTCGCTCATGACCCAGTATCAAAACTATTTGTCTATGCTAGAGAAAAAGCAACAAGCGGAAGACCTCTCCACTTTCTCGCTTATGGAATTAAAAATCGACGAGCAGCATTTTGAGGATTTTCAGAAGGAATTAAACCAGTTAATGCGCAAATATTATGATCGAAAAAATGAGGATGCTGATGCGCCAGCCCGCACGATTGCGGTAACGATTATTCCTGAGACTTAATATAAATACCTTTTAGATCCGAGTTCCAAATGAATACTATTGAATAAAAGGCTGGAATAGTAGTGAAACAGAATACAGCTGATTTTAATAGTCTAAATTCAAATTGAAAGAAACCAACAGCTGATTACAAACATTTTAAAAGTTATAAGCACAAAACAGAAGAACCTTTTACGGTCCTTCTGTTTTTCAAGAAAATATTTAGTATGCGCTACTCAGCTTCATGCAAAGAAGGCGGCAGCTTTTTAAATCCGTTTGTTCTGGAGAATAAAAAAGCGATTCCGATTGCCAGCCATACAGTTCCCAGTAGTAAAGCAAGCCTGTCCATGCCGAACCAGATATAGGCAATGACTAAAAAGCCCAACAGCGGAAGCACAAAGTATTGGATATGCTGCAGGCCGGTTGGAAGCCAGTTTGGCTGGCTGCCAAGTTTAAGCGGTGATTCTCCCTTTTTTTTAACATAGTACAGCCAAATGACAGACAAGTTTAGTGCAGCGAAGCCAAAAAAAGCTCCGTAGTTGACCAAGTTGGAAATAAGGTTGATATCCATTGTATTTCCTAATATAAATTCAATAGCTACAATAAAAATGATGTTAAAATGTGGCGTACTAAACTTTTTATTTACAGCTGCAAAAATGCTTTTCGGCAGCAGGTTATCCCGACCCATTCCATATAACAAACGGGCGCCTGCAACGGTTGCAACCAGGTTGAAAACAGCTAATGAGCTTAAAAATCCTGCTGTGAAGAAGAGGCCGAAAAGATCCCCGCCTGCCTTCTCGGAAACTTGAAGCAGTACTGTATTCATCCAATTTGCATCATTTAAATGTGTTCTCCATTCCGGAATAACCAGCATCGCCACATAGCTGCAGACTACCATGGTGACAAGGCCGATGCCAACACACATAAAGATTGCTTTGGGGATATCCCGCTTTGGTTCCTTTGTTTCTTCCGCCAGCGTTGTAATCGCATCAAATCCCAAAAAGCTTAAAACGGCCAGTGAAGTAGCTGCGACCAAGCCACTTACACTGTCAAAGTGAAAAGGCTGCATGCTGAGCAGGGTTCCTGTGCCGGCTCCATCCATATGAACCGCCTTCCCCCAAACTAAGATACACGTCCAGACTACAAATTCTCCCAGCAGCAAAAACCAGATGCCCAGCTTATTCATAAGTTCAACGCCAAATAAGTTCAAAAGCCCAATCCCTACGGAAAACACGCCTAGCAGTACCCAAAAAGGGACAGCCGGAAAATATTCCTGTACCATATAAGCGGCACTGACAGAAGTAATGGTCGGGATTAACACGTAATCCAATGTCACAACCCAGCCGGCTAAAAAGCCTAAGTGGGCATTCCATCCCCGGCCAACATAGCTGTAAACCGATCCGGATAACGGATAGTTCCTGACCATAGTGGAGTAGCTAAAGGCCGTCAGCAGCATGGCGATCCCCGCAAATAAAAAAGGAAGGGCCACCGTACCGCCTGAAGTGGCGAGCAAAACGCCAAAAATAACCGCAGGTGCCAGCGGAAGCATATAGTTCAGCCCAAAGGCCGTTAATTGAACAACAGTCATGGAGCCTTTTAATTCTTGTTCGTATCCAAATTTAGATACAGCCGAAGCCGCTTCTTCTGTGACGTTTTTTGCTTCTAATCCCATGTTGATCTCTCCTTTAACTTTTGGTTTCATAAATCAAAAAGAGTTGGAGGGGGATTCTCCTTTTAATGCATATGGTCATGTGATGACTCTTCTGCCGGCGCTTCTGTGCTGGCGGATTGCAAAAAGCCAGCCGCAGCTACTAGGCAGAAGCTTACACACATGGTGATCAACAAAGGGGTTAATTTTGGATTGAGAAGCGCCTGATTTTCTTTTGCCTGCCAAACTCTTGCCCCGTACAAACTAGCAAGATAAATCATATCCATTGCCAGCACCATCATCGTCTCTTCATTCGATGAAAGCATAACGCCGAGCATAGCACCCATCATCGCACCCATCAAGCTAGAAGCCTGTGCCTCGATCAATCCGTTGAGCCCGTAATTCTTTCCGATCAAATAAGCAGTACCTGCACTTAAAACAATGGACACAATGGTCGAGAGAGCAAGTTTATCAGGCATTAAAAGAGCGGTAACCAATCCTAGTGTTAAACTGCTTGTCGTGCCTAACAGCATCGGAAAGCATTTGGCAGCTGCTCCCTTCCCTTTTCCACGAGAAGCAAAAGAAAAATAAATACTGTATCCTGCAATCAGCATCATGTTCATTGCAAGCAGCATAGAATTCCCTCCTTTATTGTGATTTTAAAAAGGGAGCATAGTGTCTGCTCCCTTTCCGTGGTCAATTGTGGCAGGAAGATCCGCCGCTGTTGCAGGATGAAGCTTTCGAGGCAGGACGCGGAAGGTCAAGTGCCGGATTTCGGTCAAAGAAGCCCACCGGCTTTAATTGAAAATTAATATAAGCAGTCGGCATGACCGGCCAGTCTTCTGGTCGTGTAATATGGTGATGGCCCATCGTATACCAGACGACAATATCTTCGTTTTCAATATTGCGGTTTGCAGAAATATACTTTGGCAGTCCGTCTCCCCCTTTATGCTGATTCGGATAGCTGCCGGTTGCATGCATTTCCTTTTCGTTGTACTTCGTTACAAACAAATGCTTACTCAAAAAGCCGGCACGCTTCATCACGCTTGCTTCTTCATTCGCAAACGGCAGGCAGTTTTCACCAGGCATAATTTTGTAGCCGACCGGCTTGCCGACTGCGTTCAGGGAATTTGGATTGATAATTTTCCACGTCCGTTGCGAAACCAGATCCATAATCCGCTGTGCTTCCTGTTCCGTTTTAAATGTTTTTGTATCAATATAAAATGCGTTACTGTATGGATTGTCTTCTCCTTTTTTCTCAGGCAGCGTATTGATTTCAACAACCGAGTTATTGATCCCATCGAGCATCGTATCTAAGCGGAAGTTAAAGAAGTGCTGATGATAAGCAGCGTTTAAGTGCGGAGCAATCTCTGTTCCATATTTGGACATGCCGCTTTCATCGAACGTACCTGTATTGAGCATGCCTGTCAGCTTTACTTCCATTTCCATCGTTCCATCCTGATAAAAGCTCCAATAAAATCCATAATCATAGTTTCCGACTGTACAGAAAAAGGAAAGAACTAACCGGCGGGACCGGCGCACTTCTACCTGCTCGGTTCTCCAGTCCGTATGTTTCCAAGCAACCCCGTAATCTTCTTCGTGAAGACAGATGGCGTTCGGAATTTTCCGCACGTTTCCTCTGCTGTCTGTCATTAAGGCGTCAAAGTAATGAATTTCGCCAAGGCAGTCACAGCCAAGCTCCAGCGAGTTGGCCAGCTGGCCCATTCCATATTCACCGGCGTCAAACGCATTCTGCGAATTATGTGCAAAGCTCGCATCGGCATACGGCACAACCATTTCAGAAAGTGATGCCCGGTATAATATAGGACGGACTTTTCCTTTGTCTTCATAGCCGACTGTATACAGAACAAGCCCTTCTCTCGGCGTAAAGCCAAACCGAATATTCCACTTTTGCCACTTAATAAAATGACCGTCCACCTGAAAGCTTGGCCCTTCCGGCTGGATGATTTCAAGCGGTTTTAAGTCCGTTCTAAATGTAATGCTGTCAGAGGTTTCAGGTGTATAGTTGGCATCGGTCGGTGGCAGCGGGCGAACCCCATGGTCTTCAAACCGGTGCACCTCCATTTTGTTTAAGTCGACATACACCACAATACCTGTCAGCGGATATGCATACCCATTATCGTTCGGAAACTTCCGTACCCAGCAGATAGCCCGTGCTAGGCGTTTCCCTTCATCTTCTTTTATTCCGAAATTCCCGGCTGACCACGGATCTACCATTACTAAATCCGGATTTGTAATGCCCCGCTTTAAAAGCGCTTCTTGAAACTCAGGACTGTTTTTCACTACCCGCTCGCACTCTTCAAATTCATCCAGCATGACACCCGGCTGCACGCCCGGAATGTACTCCCAGCTGACCACTTTATTTTCTGTTACGGAGACGACGGCTTCATATGTTTTTTCAGACTGGTTATCTAAAATAATCATAAAAGCTTCACAAGTAATCGGATCGCCAGTCTGGTAGTTTAACACAGTCTCTTTATCTGGCTCCTTTAAGACAACGGTCACAAACCGGGCTTTTTCACTCAGATTTTTTTGTGTGCGCAAAATGGCGACGGCACTTTTAATTTCTTCTGCTGTAAGAGGCTCCAGCGGGTGATTGACGGCATTTACTACTTGATCATGTACTTGCATGAATGATTCCTCCTTGTATTTAGCTTGATTTCACTATAGATACATTTTCAGAACAATTCATTGTAAAAAACGGAACTATGTACGCATTTATCTAAATTTTCTGTCAGTTTTTCTAACATATTTGCTTCTCTCTGTAATCCTTCTTCCTATAATCGTGGTACAAAACCGAAAAAAGAGGAGGCGTACCAGCATGCTGTTACAAAGCACGGCTTTTCATCCTACTCAGCCTGAAATGATATCTCATAGTTCTTCTTACATTGAATGCAAGCCTGACAATGCCCTGTCTTCAGATATTTCGCTTTTATACGAATTTAAAATCAACGAACAATTGCCCAGCTTGCTTCCTGTTATTCCGGATGGCTGCCTGGATTTGCTTTTTTGCTGCGATCCCTCGCATCCGTTTGCAGTTGTAGCCGTCAGCCCCCGCCACCGCTGCTCTTATCACTTCCGTACCAATGTTTCTTACTTCGGGGTTCGGTTAATTCCAGATCAAACAAGCCTGCAGTTTCATTGTTCCGTAAAAGAACTTCTTCAATATGAACAACTTCCATTGTTTGAAATCGCAAAAGTTGAAGGCAGCCTGCTTGAAAAAATTGCTTCTCTCTCAACATTTCAGGAACGGGTTGCCTTTTTTTCTTCTTTTTTATTGAGCAGACAAAATGAAAAAACAGAAACCCATACCTTGGTCTCCTACTGCTTGAATATGATTTATGCCGCTAAAGGGATGATCAATATTCGGAAGCTTGCAGAAGCCACCGGATATACAGACCGGTATGTTCGAAAAAAATTCGAACAGTCCATCGGCTTTTCCCCAAAAAGCTTCAGCCAAATTGTCCGGCTGCAGTATTCTGTTCAAGAGCTGCTTTCTCAAAATATAAACATCAACAGCCTTGTTGAAAGGTGTGATTTTTACGACAAAGCCCATTTTTACAAGGATTTCGAAAAGTACATGTCTCTAACACCGATGCAATATAAGAATACTTATTCTCCAAAGTAACCCATCTAACGCTTCTGCTCTGCAGCCGGCTTTAGTTGTTGTATAAGCAAAAAATCTACTAAATGATTGTTAAAAACAAATAAAAGAGTATATTTCAGCAGCAATGCTTGAAATATACTCTTATCATGACTCACCGTATCGTCTATATTTGCGTGGAAAGCAGAACTCTGTGTTTCCAGCTTCGTTTTTCTCAATCTACCTTCTTACTACGGAAGTCCTCATCTTCTGTAATAAGATTTTTGCTTTCCCAATAATCTGCATTTTTAATTTGAAGATCACTCGGATTGAAAACAGGATCAAGGCCTTTCCTTTTTTGTTGTTCATAGTCTTTTAAAGCGGCAAGAGCCGGTTTTGCTAAAAAAACAATGGCGATCATATTAATCCATATAGTAATTCCAAGCCCAGCATCTCCAAGTGCCCAAGCAAGAGCGGCCTCATTCACCGCTCCATAAAAAACAGCAGCTAAAAAAACTACTTTTAATGCAACAAGCATATTACTCCTTCTCCGATTTTTTAGTAAGTAAATGGTATTTGTTTCTGCGATATAGTAGTAGGCCATTAAAGTTGTAAAAGCAAAGAAGAATAGCGCAGCAGCCACAAAAGCAGCACCGAAGCCAGGAAATGTACTTTCAATAGCAGCCTGGGTAAATCCAGGACCGGCTTCAACCTCACTGAGTTTCTGAATGATAAAGCTCCCATCCGGCCGTTCAGTATTGTACATCCCTGTAATTAAAATCATAAAAGCTGTAGCAGAGCAAACAAAAAGTGTATCAATGTAAACAGAAAACGCTTGAACTAATCCCTGTTTTGCCGGATGAGTAACTTCAGCGGCCGCAGCTGCATGAGCTCCTGTTCCCTGTCCTGCTTCATTGGAATACATTCCCCGTTTTACACCCCAGGAAATGGCCATCCCGATTATCCCCCCAAAAGCAGAATCGACCGCAAACGCACTTCGGAAAATCAGTGCCAGAACAGATGGAAGTTCGGATATATTCATACAAATAATAAAAACAGCTAATAAAATATAACCGAGCGCCATAAATGGAACAACGACAACGGCTGTTTTTGCAATACGTTGTGTACCGCCAAAAATAACGGCAGCCAACAAAGCAACGATTATTAATCCTGTTGGTACAGGAGAAATATGAAAAGCCATCTCTACACTTTGGGCAATAGAATTGGATTGAACCCCGGGCATAAGCAGTGTCATCGCGAAAACAGCCGCTACTGCATAAAGTGCAGCGAATCTTTTCCAGCCAAGCCCTTTTTCAATATAGTAGGCCGGGCCACCCCGGTACTGGCCATCTTGCTTTATTTTATAAATTTGGGCAAGTGTCGATTCAATATAAGCACTGGCTGAACCAATAAAAGCAATAAGCCACATCCAAAAAACAGCTCCTGGGCCGCCAAATGCGATAGCAGTGGCAACCCCTGCAATGTTTCCAGTCCCTACCCGTCCTGAAAGTGCCATAGACAAAGCTTCAAAAGAGGAAATACCCGCAGTTGAACTTTTCCCTTGGAAAATTAAATAAAGCATTTCTTTAAAATGACGAATTTGCAAAAAACGGGTGCTGATCGTGAAAAAAACCCCTATTCCAAGAAGCAGGTAAATCACAGGGTCACTCCATAATATTCCGTTTAAGAATGTGATGATTTTCTCCATCATATCGTCTCCCATCCTTTTTGTATGCGCTTTCAATGTTATTTGATTGAGAGCCGCCTGATCAATAAATCAAGCGGCTCGTTTATTAGTTTTTGCTGATTTTTTCAGATTCCAGCACCTGCTTCAGCCATTGCTCTTTTTTCATTGCCTGCGCTATATTTTCAATATCTTTCGAAAATACCCGATCTTCTGTAATAACAGGCACAACAGAGCGGATATTAGCATGCAGCCGCTTTGAAAAAGGAGATAAGCGCTCTTTCCCGCGAATGTCAGCGGCTTGGGCGGCACATATCGCTTCAATCCCAAGCACTCGGCGCGAGTTTTGCACGATATCGTATGCGTGGCGTGCAGCTGTTGTCCCCATGCTGACATGATCTTCCTGGTTCGCAGAGGATGGTATTGAATCGACACTGGACGGGTGTGCGAGTGTTTTATTTTCAGAAACGAGCGAAGCTGCCACATACTGCGTGATCATTAATCCGGATTGAAGACCCGGATCCGGACTTAAAAAAGCGGGCAGGTCATTGAGCTGCGGATTGACAAGGCGCTCAATCCGTCGTTCGGAAATACTCGCGATTTCGGCCACCGCAATGCCAAGAAAGTCCATTGCAAACGCAATCGGCTGGCCATGAAAGTTTCCTCCGGAGATGACATTTCCACTGTCCGCAAAAATAAGCGGATTATCGGTAGCCGAGTTGATTTCAATCAATAACTTTTCTTTTACATAATGAAGTACCTGCTGAATGGCGCCATGCACCTGTGGAATGCAGCGGAGAGAATAAGCATCCTGTACGCGTATTTCCCCTTGGGTAGTGGTCAGCTGGCTCCCTTGCATGTAAGAGAGAATACGGCTGGCCACCTGCTGCTGTTCCGGGTATGGACGTACCAGGTGGGATTCCGGCTTGAATGCATCCACAATACCCTGAAGCCCTTCCAGTGTGAGTGCCGCCACACCATCCGCTAAATCAGCGAGCTCTTGCGCTTCCATGTAAGCAATCACTCCAACGGATGTCATCGCCTGAGTTCCATTAATCAGCGCCAGCCCTTCTTTTGCCTGTAAACGGACTGAATGCAGGCCCGCTCGTTGAAGCGCTTTTTCTGCAGGCAGTGTGTTTCCTTTATACATGACTTCTCCTTCACCAATTAAGACGAGAGCTAAATGAGCGAGCGGAGCCAGGTCACCGCTTGCACCGAGCGAACCCTGGCTTGGCACGACGGGGTGAATGCCATGGTTTAAACAGTCAATAAGAAGCTGAAGCGTTTCTTTGCGGATGCCCGAGTATCCTTTTGCCAGGGCATTCGCACGAAGCAGCACCATCGTGCGGGCAACCGTATCAGAAAACGGCTTGCCTGTAGCGCACGCATGGCTTCTAATTAAATTGAGCTGCAGGTTTTCCACGTTTTCTTCAGAAATCGGTGTATCGCTAAATTTGCCAAATCCCGTATTGACTCCATACATAATTTTTCCTTCTGCCATCAGCCGCTCGACAGCTGTGCGGCTTTCCTCGACTTTTTTCCACGCTGCTTCGCTCAATTCTACTGGTTCGGCATGATACACCACCTGTTTAATTTCCTCAAATGTTAATGTGCTCCCGTCTAATTGAATGGCCATGTGGACCGCTCCCCTCATCTGTTTTTCAAACATCGATTATATAAAAACAAAAAAGAGGGCTGCACAAAAAGAACACGCGTTCTTTTGTGCAGCCCCCTCTAAACTAAAAACCACTCTGGGCAATTTTATTCTATTCGCTTCTTTAAAAAGGTCTTACTGCTAGGTAAATCACTAAGTTAGGATTCTCACTTCATCCTATACTTTCATTTTATGCATGATTCCTAAAATTGTCAAGGTTAAATATGGTTAAACCCAAACCCCAGGGCATCATGTTCAAAGCCTTTTTTAGGCGCACCGATCGTCCCATAAATACAGATACTGATCCATTCACCTGAATAACCGGGACTGTTAATTTCTCCTCTGACGACGCTATAGGTCAGTCCGACAGTTCGAAGTATTTCTCCGAACTGAACCGTACCCCGTCCAACTCCTTGAACGGCTTCTAAAATACTATGGTAAAGGGCATGTACTTCACGGTAAGATTCTCCATCAATGATACCGTTGGATTTAGCATTTGTTTCAATGGAGGCAATCACTTTATTGAGATCCATCGCCCCAACGCGCCCAACTGTAAACCGATATCCTCTGTTTGTTAATTCTTTTTTGATTTCATGGCCTGCCGGACTTTTATGAAGCAATGCCAGCAGTGTTGTTAACTTTCCTAAAGGAAATTCTTTTTCGTCGTTGTAAGACATTCTTCTTCACTTTCCAATCTCCGTCATCTCTGACAAAATGCCGTGCTTTTCTAGCGCGGGTCAGGCTTTGAAGGCTTCTTATAGAGTAAAACATATTACTTTTTGAGATAAAGCTTACACGAGTCTCGAGCCAATTGAGAACTCTGTTTTATTCGACCATTTTTAATGGGCTTGATTATCCGTTCTTCTTAAAAGACATTATTCTTTTTTTTGCTGACAAGGCCGCTTACAAATTGGAGCCAGGCATAAACACCGGTTTTTACCGTCTGCTCCACAGGTGAATCTTTAGATGGGTCCAGACACACAAAGTCAATATGAGATACTTTGGGATGCCTGCCCACTTCCAGCAGCACGTCAAACAACTCCTCGGGTTTCATTCCGCCTGGTGTAGACGCTGGAACACCCGGTGCGTTTGAAATGTCGAGCACATCCATATCAACTGTCACATAAAGGCGGTCTGTTCTTTCTGCTAAATACATAAGAGACTCTTGAACAGTTTGGATCATACCCCTTTTGCGTGCGCTGCTTAATGAAACCATTTGTATACCCTGTTTTTTCGCATAGTCAATGAGCGGCTTCGCATTAAAATAGCCATGCAGGCCAATGTTAACAACATGTTCGCCTTTCACAGTTTCCCCATCAATGAGCTGGCGGATCGGCGTACCATTCGCCGGGCCAAACTCTTTGGGATCCCGAACATCTAAATGCGTGTCAAATTGCAAAACCCCTATTATGTCTTCTGGATAAGCTTCTTTAATTCCTCTTACGGCACAGGCCGTTGTTGAGTGGTCACCGCCAATCATGCAGGTAGGTACGTGCGGGAAAGCTTCAGCTAAATATTTTGTTGAAGCTTGAATACGGCCATGTGACAGGACAATATCCGTTGTATGCATCATTACATCCCCTGCATCTGCGACACGGTAAGGAGATAAATCAAGATCTTCATCCAAGTTATACGCTGCAAAGCTCTTCCACATGCGGCGAAATTCCTCCGGATACATGGAAGCACCCGATACACTGATTGATGAGCGTGAAATTGGCGCACCGTATATAATAAGGTCAGGCTGTTGTATGTCCTCCAGCGGTTTTACCCACTGATGTACAAAATGCTCTTCACCACCGGCTGCCTTCCATGACCAGGCTGGTTTTTGAAGCCATGAGCCGCTCATAAGCCGCCCGCCACTTGAACACCTTTTTTCCAAACCGAACGGACATGGTTCACGCCGAACAAATACTGCAGCTCTTGATAGCTCTTCACATTCCACAATACAAAATCAGCCTGCTTGCCTCTTTCAATGGAACCAATCGTATCTTCACGACGAATGGCACAAGCCGCATTGTATGTTGCTGCAGTCAGCGCTTCAGCTGGTGTTAATCTCATAGAAATACAGGCCAGGTTCATGACAAGCGGCATAGATGTAGTCGGCGAAGACCCGGGATTACAGTCGGTTGAAATAGCTACCGCTACACCACGGTCAATCATTTTCCGTCCTTGAGCCGCTTCTTCACGCAAATACAAAGCTGTAGCCGGAAGCAGGCAGGCGATCGTGCCAGCTTTCGCCATTGCCTCAATGCCTTCATCCGACGCCTTTAAAAGATGCTCTGCTGAGATCGCACCCACTTCGGCTGCCAGCTCTGCACCTCCATAAGATACAATTTCATCCGCATGGATTTTTGGAACAAGCCCGTATGTTTTCCCTGCTTCCAAAATGCGCCTGGACTGTTCGGGAGTAAAAACATCTTTTTCACAGAAAACATCATTAAACTCGGCTAATTTTTCTTTTGCAACTGCCGGCAGCATCTCCTCGATAATCAGGTCAACAAATTCATCTTCCCTTCCTTTAAACTCTGGAGGGACTGCATGGGCTCCCATAAAAGTTGAAACAATGTCAATGGGATGCCGCTTCTGCAAAGCTTTCATTACCTGCAGCTGCTTGCGCTCTGTTTCCCAGTTCATGCCGTATCCGCTTTTACTCTCAATAGTGGTTACGCCGTGCGCTAAAAACGAATCCAGGCGTCTCCACGTTTGGCTGATCAGCTCTTCTTCCTCTGCTTCTCTGGTCATTCTTGCCGTTGCATGAATACCGCCACCTGCATTCATAATGTCCATATAGGAGGCGCCTTCAAGACGCATCTCGAATTCTTTTTCTCTTGTACCGCCATAGACAACGTGGGTGTGCGGATCAACAAGGCCAGGTGTGACAAGGCGGTAAGCAGCGTCAATAATCTCAGCTTCTTTCTGTCCATAAATCTTCTTTAGTTCAGCTGTTGTCCCAACTGCTTGGATGATGCCATCTTCAATCCAGACACTGCCATCTTCAATAAAGCCAATATCAGACATTGCTGCTTTCGTACGCGGCCCTTTTTGGTTAGAATAAAGCGTCGCGAGTGCTGCGTGTTTAATCCATACATATTTCGTCATGAGGAAGATGCTCCTTTGTCCAGCATCGGCATGTGGATGTCTTTTTCCCGGGCTGTTTTTTGAGCTAGTTCATATCCCGCGTCCGCATGGCGGACCACACCCATGCCAGGATCGGTTGTCAGCACTCGCTCGATGCGCTTGGCTGCTTCTTCTGTTCCATCTGCGACAATGACGACACCCGCGTGAAGAGAATATCCCATCCCGACGCCTCCGCCGTGATGAACGGATACCCATGTAGCGCCGCCTACGGCATTAATCATGGCGTTTAAAATCGGCCAGTCAGATACCGCATCAGATCCGTCTTTCATCGCTTCTGTTTCACGGTTTGGTGAAGCAACAGAACCGGAGTCAAGATGATCACGGCCAATCACAATCGGTGCTTTTAATTCACCGCTTGCCACCATATCATTTAAAATTTTGCCAAAGCGGGCTCGTTCTCCGTAACCGAGCCAGCAGATGCGCGATGGAAGCCCCTGGAATTGAATTTTCTTCTGCGCCATGCGGATCCAGTTGCATAAGTGCTCATTATCCGCAAACTCCCGCAAAATGGCTTCGTCTGTTTTATAAATATCTTCTGGATCGCCAGACAAGGCCACCCAGCGAAACGGCCCTTTTCCTTCACAGAACTGTGGCCGGATATAAGCCGGTACGAAACCCGGGAAATCAAAAGCGTTTTCTACCCCTTCGTCTTTAGCGACCTGGCGAATGTTATTGCCATAATCAAACGTAACGGCCCCTTTTTCCATCATTTCAAGCATCGCTTTAACATGTACAGCCATTGAAGCCTTTGAACGCTTCACATATTCTCCAGGATCAGCCTGACGAAGCTTTGCTGCTTCATGGAGGGTCATCCCTGCCGGTGTATACCCGTTTAGTGGATCATGAGCAGATGTCTGATCCGTTAATACATCCGGTATAAAGCCGCGCTTTATCATGGCTGGCAGCACTTCCGCTGCATTGCCAATCAAGCCGATTGAAAGGGCCCTGCCTTCTTTTTTCGCTTCTTCTGCCTGCTGGATTGCCTCATCAAGCGAATGGGTTTTCACATCTGTATATCTCGTTTCGATGCGGCGGTCAATTCGGGTTTCATCTGTGTCAATGCCGATACAGACACCACCATTCATTGTAACAGCAAGCGGCTGTGCGCCGCCCATACCGCCAAGACCGGCTGTGACGGTAATGGTCCCTTTTAATGAGCCGTTAAAATGCTGCTTGGCCAGTTCTGCAAATGTTTCATATGTCCCCTGGACAATGCCTTGGGACCCAATGTAAATCCAGCTTCCTGCTGTCATCTGGCCGTACATCATCAGTCCTTTTTTATCAAGCTCGTGGAAAGTATCCCAATTGGCATAAGCCGGTACGATATTAGAATTGGCGAGAAGCACTCGTGGAGCATCCGTATGTGTTTTAAACACAACGACCGGCTTTCCTGACTGGACGAGAAGGGTTTCATCATTTTCAAGATTCTTGATCGTCTTTACAATTGCATCGAATGATTCCCAATTGCGTGCTGCTTTTCCAATGCCGCCGTAGACCACCAGTTGATCTGGATGCTCAGCCACATCCGGATCTAAATTGTTCATCAGCATGCGCAGCACGGCCTCCTGCTGCCACCCTTTCGTGTGAAGCGCTGTTCCTCTATACTGAATGACCTTTCTTCCTGATACCGTTTTCATATGGATATTTCCTCCCTTGCTTTCTTTTATAAATTGATGATAGCATGGAGAATATTCCTTTTTGGTTATGTAGTAATGATTATTTTATTATTTATTTCACCAAATTAACCCTTTTTTCTTTTTGTTATGAATTATCTTATAAACTTTAGCAGGCTAGAAGCCGGAGCGATAGTCTCGAGGAGTCCGGTGTTCGTATTGCTTAAATTTCGCATTAAACTGGGTCTGATGAGTATATCCGGTTAAACGGGCAATTTCCCGAAATGACAAATCCGTTTCTTTCAGCAGCCGCTTCGCTTCATCAAGCCGTACGCGGTGTAAGGTATCGCGGAATGTACGTCCGGATTCTGCCGCAAACCGGCGGCTTAACGTGCTTTTATTCAAACGAAGTGCTTCTGCGCAGTCAGCCAGGTTCCATTGACTGTTCCAGTAGTTCCCTTCAATTAAGCTGCGGGTTTTATCAACGAGCGACTGTGGAGTATCTTGAGAAGCCAATTGACCGCCTGATACAAGCAGCTTGCGAATAAATATTTGAAGTGCTTGAACAATTTTATACATCACCGGCTGCCTGATTATTTGATTGAATACATTATGATATTCATATTCTAAGTCGTTTCCTTCAATGCCGTGTGATTTCATATAACGCCTCACCTGGGCCAGTACGCTCGTTAACGCAATCCGGACCATCTCTGGATCTGGATACGGAGGCTCCATTTTTAAATAATGCTGTTCCAGCCACTGTTGGATTTCTTTCATATTACGGGTTTCCAGCATTTCCACCCATTCCCGCTGCTCGAGCGGCGTTAAAAAAGGGTCCATTTCCTGCACCCCATCCTCTTCACCCCCCTGCAAAATAACGTCATATCCTTCAAAAAATACACGCTCGGCCTGTCTTCGCAGTGTTTGATAGGTTGATTTAAACGGGGCACCGCTTTTACCTTCTTGTATCACAATGGCAATTGGCTGACTGAGCCGCTTCTTACAAAAACGAAGGAAAGCTTGATAATCCTCTAAATCAGCACGATTCACACTTTCTTGAACGGCTAAAACCATGTCTGTCAGCACGAATACATAAACTTCTTCTGCAAAAGGATACGCCAGCAATTCTTCATAAAGGTCTGACAGTACGGTCTCATCTGGTGTTAAAAAAGCCGCCATCCTGTACGGATCTCCGCTCAGCCTTTGACTGGAAATAAATAAGTCCGCATACTGGATAAACGATTGTTTCGCTGAGTGAGAAACGGGTTGATTGCGCTTTTCAAAACGAGCCTGCTGAAGATGGCGGATCACCTCCATAGGCGCAAAGGGACGAAACAAAACATCTTCCGCTCGAAACCTAAGTGCTTTATAAGCTGTTTGAAAAATACGTTCTGAAGATAGGCCAAGCCAGCGGGCATTGTACCTTTTTAGCAGTTTACCCACGTCCTCATGCTGCCACTGGTCCATATCCACAATCACCATCAAGGGCCTTTCCCGCTCAAATGCTGCATCAAGTTCGGACACACTATGTAATAAAGTTAATTCCAGCGTCTGCAAATGGGATTTGATCATCCACTCAATCCCTTGTGCTTCAAGTTCGTCTTTTGCCAGTACATATACCTTCATTCGCACACCCCCATTCTGTCTTTTTTATTTTAACAGTTGATTACAAATTTACTAGAATAGATAAGTCATTTACTACTCCACCCTCAGCCAGTCTTATTAACTCGACATTCCTCCATTCTTTTAAATGGTAAAAACGCAAAAAACCAAACCCTAAAAGGATTTGGCTTTTTAAACGCTCTTTTGCATTGCATCTATATTTAATTCGCTTGACGTTGTCTTATTGTCCGTATTTACTCTGACTTCTTACCAGTTGCCGTATCTTCTTTGCTTCGTTTGCTTCAGGCGCACCTGTCCATAAGAACGGCCGGTATAAAAACCTTTTTTAATTAAATCCAATGTTTGAAAAAACATAAAAGACGTTATTGGCTTGATATTTCCATCTGTTAAATTAAATAAATAGTATTCACCGTTTTCATAGGTCATACTCTTTAACTGGCCTTTTTCATCTGTAAAGCAAACAAATGCTTTAATAAGGCCTTTTTGCTTTAAGCGTATAATAAATTTAGAGGCTTTTACCGATTGATCGTTTCTTGATTGTTTATATAAAAGCATGAAAATTCCTCCTTTAAATAGGTCCGTCTCATTTATATGCCGAGCAACCGACTTTAAATAAACTATTTTATACAAACCAGGCATCGGTACAGATCTCACTTTTTCTATAGGTCGTGGAGTATTGAACGTTCATGTTTATTTTGTTTTTTATTCTTTACCCATCTTCTTGTAATCTAGACCTTAAAAATCAGTGATAACAAAAAAAACACCAAAAATGAGCAAAAAAGCCTATTGAACTTGATAGCCTTAAATTTTCAAACCCCTTCTATACATCAAAACAAACCTCCAAATCACAATCTATTTTTACATTTTTAAATTAGATCATATTAACGAAGGTCTATTTCATGCTTTCTACGCAAGGTTTTTAACTCCTCAAAAAAAAGATACTTTCTTGCCTTATTTTTTGGTGTTAAAATCCAAATTTCGTAGTATGATGAATATCTACTACATTATGAAAGGTTGACTGCAATAATTGAAAAGATTTTTTAAAGGCATCGCTGCTCTGTTGATGCTTGTATCCCTCGCTCCTTCTGCCTCTGCTGCTACGTTTAAAGATGCCGGCACATTCAGTAAAGAAATAGATTATTTAACTAATGCCGGAATTATCATGGGATTTCCTGACGGAACATTCCGCCCTGACCTGCCGATTAAACGTGTAGATGCAGTCCGCATGATTATGCGCGAATTAGATGAACCGCTTGGCCAATCTCCTAATCCAAATTTTAAAGACATGCCAGTTGGCTCAAAAGGCTATGATGAAGTAGCAAAAGCGGTTGAGCTTGGCATTATTTCCGGAAAACCAGGCAATATTTTTGATCCAAACGGAAACCTAACAAGAGCTGAAATGGCTACGGTCTTGGTTAGAACATACAACTTGTCGGGCATTTATCCGAAAGGCTTTACTGATGTATCTCTTCAATACTGGGGCTATCCTTATATTTCTTCTCTGGCAGCCAATAATATTACCATCGGGTATAAAGATGGCACGTTTAAGCCTACATTAACGATTAGCCGTGCTCACTTTGCCGCATTTATGACAAGAATTATTGAACCTTCCTTCCAGCCTGATAACCCGGAAGTAGCTGATACGTATTTAGAAGCATTATATGATGTAAATGCGATTGACTATGATATGGACCCGGCTAAACCTATTATTTATGTACTAGATGGCGCAACAAATGAAGTGGCTGCTATTAATTACGAGACTTATGAAGTCATTTCTTCTTTAGACCTGCCGCTGCCTGCTGAACGGATTGCTTACGCTAACAACAAAATTTACGTAACACAGCAAAAACGTGCTCACAGTCATTACTGGTTCGACAAAGATCAAGAAGGCGCATTCGCAGTTGTGGATGCCGCTACCCTGAAGATAGAGAAATCTATCCAAATTAATTTAGATCCATATGATATTGAAGCAGATGACAAAGGTGTCGTTTATATTTCGTCAGGCTCCGGGCAGCACACTCGAGTGGAAAGCTTCAACAGCCAAACAGGCGCGCTGCTCAGCTCTCAAGGTATATACGAGCAAGGACTAATTGAATTGAACCCATCTCAAAATAAGCTTTACACTATTTCGACAGGACTTTCTCCACGTGATTTTGGTGCATACTCGATTACAGAAGGTGTCCTTGGTCCCGAAACAGATTCACCTTATCACGGAGAATATGCTCTTGGTAAGGATTTAACACTATCACCAGACGGTAAATATATTTTTAACAGCACAGGTCATATTTTCCGGGCATCAGCCGGGGCTGCATCTGATATGACGTATTTTGCCAAACTGGACCGCCCATATAGCTCTATCGCTTTTGATACAGAGTATGGAGAATTGTATACGTCCAACAATCAAAAATATATCCAGGCATATGATTATCAGACCATGGACGCCATTGGACAAATGACCACATACGGAAATGTTAAAAAGATGTTTTATGATCAAAATTCTGATACACTTCTTGCCTTTACAACTGTTTATTTAGGAAAATCAACTGTGCCATTTACAGGTCTCGAAGTCGTTTATTTTGATACAGAAGAATAAAAAATATTACTATCTACAAAAGAAGCAACACCCCAGCTAGCTTTTATCTATGACGCTAGTTGGGGTGTTTTTTATAATGGCCTTTTTAAAGAATGCCAATGCTTAAAAATTTTTAATTAGTGATCGCAAAGGTTGGATTAAATTTTTAAAATTGTAAGGTTCTTATCAAATTTCAGGTGCAAATGTGGAATTCATATATGAATTGTCCGTGTTTTCACTATCTTTATAGGATTAAATAAGCAAAAGCAAAAAGACCGCATGGAGAATTGCTCAATTGTACAGGCATTTATCCTTAAAAGAGGAAAACAAATGGCCTCTATATAAAACAATGTAATACATATACAACCTCCCATATTTTTCCTTATTAATTCTGTTATCGCCCGTTCGCCTGAGCCTCAGTCCTCCACTTCTGAAAAGTATTGGGTTCCAAAGCGTCGTAGCTGGGCAAGATCTTTAAAGTTGAAATCCTGATTCATATTATTGGCAGCCAACGGGGATACTGAGTAGAAAATTTTATAACTTGCTGAAAATCCCTAATGGAAAAGTGCTTATTGAAAGGATTGATAAAAGTGGAGCATACTTTCCACTCTTCCCAATGGAAATGGTATGAACTTGATCTTCAAGATACTCATCTGATCGAAAAAGTAATAAAAGAACCACACGAATATAAAAGATGGATCAAGAAGGTAGAGAAAGACGACAATAATTCGATCAATATGTACACTGGAACGCCTGGCAAAGAAAATGTTTGGGGTTCTCTTATTTATCAGCAGGACGTTGAAAAAAGAGAAGAAAATGCGACCTTTCACTTTTATTTAACAAGGAAAGAACTGGTCACGGCAAATTTTAATTTATCCCGATTAGATCATCATAATGCCAAAACCATGAAGGAAAAAATGCACCATTGTGAATCGCCAATGGAAGGTTTTTTGGTCCTGCTTAGTGAAATAATTGCTGACTTTTTAAAAAAAATCGATAAGTTTGAAGTAAAACTGCACACTCTGCTTTGGGAAATAAAAGAGAACAATCGCACGAAAATCTTGGATAGAGCCGCTGCGGTAGAACATGAATTGCTTGTCTGGAAAAACTTAATCATTCCAATACAGGAAACACAAATGGCTGTTGAAGAAGCATTTGGAGCGCAGGCTGCACAGGGAGAGCAATTTAAACGGGCTACATGCCGGATTGACCGGGCTAAAACACTTTTAGATGCGTATGAAGGTGAGATTAAATCGGTATTAAATCTTGAAAACCTGATATCCACTCACCGGGGGAACGAAATTACAAAGACACTAACCATTATGACAACTCTGTTTGCTCCTACTACAGCCCTTGGTGCAATTTGGGGAATGAACTTTAAGCATATGCCCGAGCTGGAATGGAAATTTGGTTACGCATTTGCGGGTACCTTAATCATTTTTAGTACAGTGTTCCTTTATTTTTATTTGAAAAGTAAAGGCTGGATGGGCGACCTTTTAAACACGAAAAGTAAAAAATCCTTTTTTAAATAAAGGCATTTTTTAAAGGCAGCTGACCCGCTGTTCTTATCAGCTTTTGGCTAAAAAAACATGTTATTTCTTACTTGTGTAAGGGAAAAGAAAGGAGATTAGAGAAAGAGAAAGGAGTAAAGGGAATGAGAGAATCCTTCAAATTATTGAAGCTCGGCAGCAAATCTGCCCTGTGGGCCGCCATTGTAAATACCATTGTCGCGCTGATCAAGACCGCTGCTTACCTCATTACAGGAAACGTCGCCATGTTTGCTGAAATGATGCATAGTTTCGGGGATGCAGCCAACCAGCTTTTCGTTTTTATCGGATCGGCTTTAAGTAAAAAAGCGCCCACCGACCGTTTTCCGGCTGGTTTTGGACGCCTTGTCAACCTTGTACTGCTTGGCGCTGTACTCGTTGTTGGCGTCCTGGCCTATGAAACAATTGTCGAAGGCATTCACCATATTTCGGATGCGACTCATTCAGATGACTGGTTCTGGCTGAACATTGGCGTCTTAGGAGCTGCAGCCGCACTTGAAGCGATGGTTTTGTATAAAGCCATGCAGGAAATTACGGAACATTTGCCGCGCGAAAAAGTAAAAGGATTAAAGGTCATACCGGAAAGCTATAAGCATGTTCGAGACGCAAAGCCTGCTACAAAGCTGGTTTTCTTAGAAGATAATGTGGCTGTCGGCGGTGCAGTGCTGGCGCTGCTGGCGATCATCATTTCCACCTATACCCCGTTTCACAGCGCAACCGGTTATGCGTCTATCATTATCGGTGTCCTTCTTTTATTAGTAGTCGGACGCATCTTTTTGGACAATGCCGCTGGGGCGCTTGGTGTGGCTGATGTGAAAATGCAGGCCAGAATTGGCTCTAAAGTTTTCGCCCATCCGCAAGTAAACGATATTCAAGATTTGGATGTCATTAAAGAAGGAGACAGCCTTCATGTTGAGCTTACACTCGAAGTAGATCCGAAAATGACGATCGAGCAAGCAGATGACATCAAAGATGATATTGAAAAGAAAATCAAAGAAAGCGTTGCGAATGTTACGAATGTCGTCATCGAGTTTGATGAAGATGATGGCGTCAACACTTGGGACAAGATCAAAAATGTAAAAGAATAACTATCCTAACAGGAAAAGCTCTAAGCGAATAAAGATGATATTTGCTTAGAGTTTTTTCTTTTTCATCAAAATCAAAAAGGGTTTTTTGTGAATGTCGTAGAATTAAAGATTTAAACAGATAGACAATAAAAGCGGGATACAAAGACGAAAGCTGAAACAGCTTCTTCTTTTGACATATTCATTTAAAATCGCCATTAAGACTTGAAATCATTAGGTTCAAAAAGTGCGTTATTGTCCCTTCAAATGAATGATCATCACCTCATCAAATGAAAAGGCTGGGAAAAATCATGGAAACCCTCGAAGCAACCTACAACGATTTGCATTCTCAAATTGAAGAGCTTCGCTGTTTAATGATTGATGCTGCCACGTTGCATGGAATCAGCAGCCTGGATACATTACGATACAGCGAGGAGCTGGATAAGCTGATTATGCAGGCACAGCTGCAAAATCAATAATATTCTTTGCAAAGTTTCTCTTAATCTAAAGATCATCTTTAAACGTGTGCTGTGTGACGAACTCGAACGTATAAAAAGAATCTTTTTACTATCAACCTGCTTTTTTATTCTGCCTCCCTTATCCTTTTGACAATCTCATCCCTACGACCCTAACTCCTATTTCTACTCTTCCTTTGTTTCCTCTTAGTCCACGATCCATAAAGGTACCGATTGACAGTATTCTTTAATTAGAAATAAAAAAGAAAGCCCCCGCCTTTGCAGCTTAGGGCTTTCCGATAGACGGCAATCGCTTTATATCATGAACAAATAAAGGGCCGTTTTATTTTTCGCTTCTTCTCTTTTTTGCAGGATGGCACATGTGCAGTCCATCCATTTCGCTTTGCTTAATCTTATATGCAGCTGATCATCCAGCTCTTCCTCAATTTCCCTCATTCTTTTTAAGATCTCACCATATGAACAGCCAAAATGTGCTGCAGCCTGTTTGTGCGGAGCATGCTCTATTAAAAGAGATATAAAATGCTCCGACGTTGCGGCCTGCTGTGCAAGTGTGTCTTCAATGTTTACAATATACTCGTACAGCATTCTCTTTTCTTCCGGCAGGGATCTAACAAGTCCTTTCAGCAGCATGCCAGCCAGTGATTCGTTCATCGGCTTACCAGCTGGCCTTTTTTACACCCGGGATCTGGCCTTTATGGGCATATTCCCGAAAAGCAATGCGTGACATTTTAAATTTCCGCAAGTATCCACGCGGACGGCCTGTTACTTCGCATCTGCTTTTCAGCCGTGTTGGAGAAGAATCTCTTGGCAGTTTGCGAAGTGCTTCATAGTCACCTTTTTCTTTTAACTCCCGGCGCAGCTCCGCATATTTTGCGACCATTTCCTGTCTTTTTTTCTCTTTCGCCACTTTTGATTTTTTAGCCATTTCTTAACACTCCATCCCTGTATCGTAATCATTACGTTTTAAATATTAAATGACGCCCTTGTATCCTAAACGTGCTTAAAGCTTTCCTCATTAGTCAGCTGAAAAAGCTGGAATAGGATCCCGAAATTGAGTCCAGTCCATCGTTTCCTCTTCTTCAGAAAGCAGACAAGCGTCCAGAGAAGCTAGTACTTCCTCTTTCTTCATACCCACTCCGATCAAAACCATTTCAATCATGCGGTCCCCATATACGGGATCCCAATCTTGAAGCAGTTCAGGTTCTTCAGCCAAAAGGGCTTGTTTTTCGGATTCCGAATACGCATCCACCCACTTTCCTGCTCCTTGAATCATAATAGAGGGTCCTGCCTGCGATAATAAACCGGTCATGTCATTTCGGCTGGCAAGCCAGAAAAATCCTTTCGCCCGGATAACGTCTTCCGGCCAGTTTTCGAGCCAGCTCATAAAGCGTTCTGGATGAAAAGGGCGGCGGCGACGGTAAACAAACGATGAGATACCGAGACTTTCTGTTTCTGGCGTGTGTTCTTCATTTAATTCTTTTATCCAGCCGGCTGCCTGGCTCATTTGGTCAAAGTCAAAAAGTTTTGTGTGCAAAACCGCCGTTAGTGGAACCTGGCTAAAAACTGTTTTGATAATCTGAGCTTCGGGATTGAGCTTTGTCAGTACCGCTTCTAATTCTTCCACACATTGTTCATTCAGCAAATCGGTTTTATTCAATAAGATGACATTAGCAAATTCAATTTGGTCAATTAACAGGTCTACCACCTCCCGGGTATCAGTTTCATCTGTTCCCTGACTGCGGTCCACAAGTGTTTCTCCTGATGAAAAATCATGCCAAAAACGGTTGCCGTCTACAACAGTGACCAGCGTATCCAGACGGGTTTTTTGCGTTAAATCAATCCCCAATTCTTCATCGATGTATGTAAATGTCTGTGCGACCGGTACCGGTTCGCTGATGCCTGAAGACTCGATCACAATATACTCAATATCGCCCAGGTCTACCAGCCTTTCTACTTCCTTCATTAAGTCGTCGCGCAGCGTGCAGCAAATACAGCCATTTTGCATTTCGACCAGTTTTTCCTCTGTGCGTGTAAACCCGCCATGCTTTAAAAGTGCTGCATCGATGTTTATTTCGCTCATGTCATTTACAATAACCGCTACCTTTAAGCCTTCACGATTTTGCAGGATATGATTAAGCAGTGTGGTTTTCCCTGAGCCTAAATAGCCGCTTAAAACAGTAACAGGAACTTTCTTCATGTGAATCCCCCTATAAATAGTAATAATTACGATTTAAAATATAAACATCTTCCTCATGCTTTAGTGATTAAAAGCTTTGTACAATTCGTTCTGCTGCCTGGCGCGCGCCTGAAATGTTTCTTGCAATTGGCCCTACTTCTAATTCCGCCAAAGCGCCGATCACATATAACCCCGGCCCCCACTGAAGAGAAGAAGAAACAATGGGATAGCCGCAAGCGGCACACGAGAGATTCAGCTTTTTAATGACCGGCTCTAGCCAATGTTTTTCGGGCAGAGATGGATTAAATCCTGTGGCTAAAAGAACCGTTCCTGTTTGATGAATAACACGGCCCTGTTCATTTTCAAGGATAATCTGTCCCTTTTTCATCGAAGCTCCATAAACTTCTCCATCCACTGCCATTAACTTCTCATCACGGATAGAACGCCGCATCTTCATATACAAATCACGGGGCAGCGAACCTTTATGGCGAGCTTGTTTAATTTGTTCTCTGCGTTTTTGATAACACGCCGTTTTCCGAAATGACATTTGATTTTTGGGACCAAGCCAGGCTGGATCACTGTCAAAATCATGCAGGCGAAACGAATGTTGTTTAAGCAATATCACCTCACCAGGAAACACGGAAGATAATTTTAATGCCAAATGAACAGATGTAATCCCCCCTCCGATTATGGTAAAAGGACGTTTCATTTGCTCGAACGTCGGAAGGGTGGAGTTAAAAATATGATAAACAGGCACATCCGGCTGTTTTTTCACTTCTATTGCCCAGTCAGGCCAGACGAGCTGTTCACTGACACCAACAGCCAGCACAATATTTTCTCCAGCAAGTTTCCTGCCATCCTGCAGTTCAAGCTGCCAGTAGTTTTGAAATCGCTCCAGCTTTTTAACCCGGCCTTGAATCCAGCTCTCTTTCAGCCCTATGTCTTGAATAAGATGGCTGCAATGCTCATTAAACAAGGCAAGAGCCGACCGCTTAAACCTTCCATAAAAAGCCGTGGACTCATCCATCACATTGCTTTTTACAAACGACTGCAGGCTGAATGGGCGCACGTCAAGATGATGAACAACCGGCGAGCGCAAATACGGCATTGATATAAGCTCTGTACACCTTTTCCAGTTTTGCAGCGGTTTTTGATGCGGATCAACAATGGCCATATCCCTGATAGAGGCCTTGTTTTCCTTTAGCAGGAAAGAAGCCATCGTTACGCCTTGAATGCCTCCCCCTACGATAATCCACTTGAACATACTTCTCCCCCTTTTTTAAATCGAAATCATTACGATTTATTTATCATACATCAATCCTTTCTTCCAATCAACTGCCAAATCTTTTTATATACATTTTTTTGCTTTTGATATACAGCCGCCTGTATGGATTTCCATTTGTTTTTGTACCTTTTTTCGTATAAAAAAAGCTTAAAAATGCACATTAAAGACAGAAAATTGAATCGTTATTCCTTCATTATTGCTTTTCTTCAATATTATTTAAACCTATGCAAACCAAGCGATCTGTTTCAAGCTCCTTACGTCTTACTTTTACGCATCCTGCAAAATTTTAAACAGCTTCACAATACTTAAACAGTATCTTTACGCTGCTGTTTTATTTTCTTAATAAAACTTCTTTATTCTTAGCTTTATTAAGTTACTCGGAGGGATTACGTTGAAGAAGTTAAACAAAAAAGCTGCAGGAATTACCTTAGCGGGAGCTGTAGCGCTTTCTTCGTTAGGTTTTTCTGCCGCTAAAGAAGACGTACAGGCGAAAAACCCGAAAAAAGAGCCAGTTAATGTCATTATGATGGTAATGGATGGGACAAGCTCGAGTACAACTACCCTTTCAAGATGGTACAAGGGCGGAAATCTGGCTATGGATCAAATGCTGGCTGGTGGTGTTCGTACATACTCTGCTGAATCGGCGATTACAGACTCTGCACCGGCCGGAACTGCGCTTGCAACAGGCAACAAATCAAATGATAAGTATGTGGGCATCCTGCCTTCTGTCGTGAATTCACCTGGCTTGGAGCCCGTCAAACCGGAAGATGCTCAAAAGCCTGTAGCCAATGTGTTAGAAGGAGCTAAGCTGCAAGGAAAAGCAACAGGTATCATTGCTACTTCTGAAATTCAACATGCCACACCAGCAGGCTTCTCTGCTCACGCTACGCACCGCAACAACTACGGTGATATCGCTGAACAGCAGGTGTATCAAGGTATTGATGTTGTATTAGGCGGAGGAAAAGAGTCTCTTGCTCCAGGAACAACGAAAAATGCCAGAAAAGATGGTGAAAACCTTCTAGAGGTTTTAGATCAGAAAAAATATGACTTTGTCGAAAACCGCGATGAACTTTTGGCTTCTGATTCCAACAAAATTTGGGGAAGCTTTGCCACAAGTGCTCTTGCTTATGATTTTGACCGCGAAAGCACTCAGCCAAGCCAGCCGACGTTAGCGGAAATGACAGGAAAAGCGATTGATACGTTAAACAAAGACAAAAATGGATTCTTTTTATTTGTGGAAGGAAGCAAGGTTGACTGGGCAGCTCATGCCAACGATCCAATCGGAATGATTAGTGACACGCTTGCTTTTGATGATGCCGTAAAAGAAGCGGTTGAGTTTGCGAAAAAAGATGGAAACACGATGGTTATTGCACTTACGGACCATGGCAACAGCGGTATTTCAATTGGGAACACAAATACAAATTCCTCTTATCCTTCAACGCCGGTTTCTTCTTACATTGACCCATTGAAAAAAGCAAAGATGACTGTTGAAGGTGTTCTCAGCCAGTTGAAAGAAGATAAATCGAATTTGAAGGAAGTAGCCGCTCTTTACGGCCTTGAAGACCTGACAGATGAAGAACTAAAAACTCTTACTGCTTCCAAAAACATTGGTTCTGATATGTCAAAAATGCTGGCTAAACGCGCAAATCTCGGCTTTACAACCGGCGGCCATACAGGTGAGGATGTTTTCTTGTACTCATACGGTCCATCAAGACCAACTGGATTAGTTGAAAACACAGATATTGCGAAAAAGATGGCAGAAGTTATGAACTTCGATCTCGGGAAGGTGTCCGATAAGCTGTACACGAATGCCGAGGAAGCTTTAGCGAAAAAAGGCTATACATCCCGCATTGATGTAACAAATCCAAACAATCCTGTTTTAGTAGCGCAAAAAGGCGATAAAACCGTTCAATTCCCGGTGAACAAAAATATTGTCATTCAAAAATCAGGAAAGTCAACTGAACAAAAAGAAGTGAACGCTGTTACAGTGTACAATGGAAAAGACTTTTACATTTCCGAACAAGCATTGAAATTAGTGAAATAAATATTTTCATTTCACGACTTTAAAAAGCCGGGACTATGCCCCGGCTTTTTTATGTGAGTTACGAACAGCTAACAGAAAAAATTTCGTCTTCATTCAGCTGCCCCTTTTAACACTTTAATCAAAGCCGCCCAGTCCAAGTCTTCCCAGCCTTTTTCAATCCCCTTCGTATAATGCTTCTTAATCAGCTCTGCGCCTGGAAGCGGAGCCTTTACTTTCTGGGCTGCATCCAGCATGAGATTCACATCTTTTAAGCCGAGCTTCATTTTAAAGCCAGCCGGCTCAAATCGGTTTTCCTCCATTATGCTTCCATAGTTTTTATATACCGGTGAAGCAAAGAGAGCATTCGCTACTTCTAAAAACGATGTTGATTCAATTCCATACTTATTCACCATCGTCAACACTTCTGACAGCGCTTCAAGCATGGAGACAATTAAAAAGTTATTCCCCAGCTTTACTACATTCGCTAAATAAGCTTTTTCGCCGATCACAAAAAGATCCTGTCCAATGCATTCTAATAGCGGCATCACCCTGTTTTGCGCTTCTTCCGGTCCGGCAATCATAAGCCGCAGTGCAGCAGCTGCTGCCGCATCCGGACGGCCTAAAACAGGTGAAGAAATGAAATGCTGGCCGCGTTTTGCGTGTTCCTTTGAAAGCTTCTCTGCTAATTCCACACTGAGCGTGCTGATGGATACATGGACGCCTCCTTCTTCAAGTCCCGCGAGGATCCCTTCTTCTCCAAAGGTTACCTCTTCTGCAGCTGAATCATCCGAAAGAACGGTGAAAACAATACCCGTCTCCCGTGCAGCTTCTGCCGGAGACGAAGCAATTCTTGCTCCTTTCGCAGCTATCTCTCCTGTTTTGCTTTTGGTTCGATTATAAACCGTTAGTTTATAACCGCTTTTCAGTAGATTTTCTGCTATTGGCATCCCCATATTCCCCAGCCCGATTAATGAAACTTTCATCGTTTTTCCTCCAATTTTTTCCGGAACGTTCAGTCCAGAAAAATTAAATTTTTTAGAGTGAATCGATTACCTTATCGACCATCGCATAAATGAGCTGTTTTTCTTTTGTTACTTTAGAAAGCAAATTGATGCTGTGGTTAAGGTTTAAAAGCAGATATGCCGCAACGCGCAAGTCTGTTGTTTGGTCAACTTCACCGGAACGCTGCCCTTTTTTTAACACCTTATAAAACAGTTCCTCCAAGTCTTCCACACTCTCTTGCACAACCTGAATAATGGCTTTATCAGCAGTTCCCGCCCGGACCGCTTCATTTGTAATGAGACAGCCGCCTGGGAAATCCTTATCATAAGCAGCGTTAATATGAGAGCTAAAAAACTGCCGGATCCCTTCCTTTACTGTCGATGCTCCCAAAAGAAGCTCCCGCTTGTTCCGCCTTACTTTTTTGTAGTGGTCAATTGATTCTAAATAAAGGCTTCTTTTATCCGTAAAACTTTCATACAAACTCGAACGGCTGATTCCCATAGATTGAATCAAATCTGGAATACTAGTGGATTCATACCCTTTTTCCCAAAACACAAGCATCGCTTTATGTAAAACGAGTTCCCTATCAAATTCTTTTGTTCTTCCCATTTGCCCCTCCTTTGTTCACTACCTTATCATCTCTGGAATGATCAGTCCAGAAATAGTTCATTTATTTTTCAATGTTATTTAGCTTCTTTACCTGGCTCATTCGACTCTTCGAAGCCGTAAACACCTTTCATCATTTTTCACATTTTTATTTGACACTTTATTTTTTTCGTGCTATAAAAATATCAACGCTTACAATTTCATTTTTAAACGGATTGTTACTGTTCGGCAGGCAAAACCTAAATTGACTTTTTCGCGAACACTGTATAAAGAGTGCACCTTTATACAGATCGTTTCACGCGGTCAGTTTAGGTTTTTTTTATTGCCTGGCCCACTGTCGGGCAAACGCGTAAACGCGATGTAAGCTGTATTCAATTACACGATTTCCAACCATAAACATAATGATACATATGAGGAGATGAAGATAATGAGTCAATTTCCACAAGGCTTTTTATGGGGCGGAGCTACGGCAGCTAACCAATTAGAAGGTGCCTACCAAGAGGGCGGCAAAGGAATGAACTTGGCAGATGTTATGCCGGGCGGGAAGGTACGATTAAAGGTTATTGCAGAACCTGGATTTGATTTTAAAATCAATAAAGAGAAATATGTTTATCCGAATCATGACGGTATTGATTTCTATCACCGCTTTAAAGAGGATATCGCTCTTTTTGCTGAAATGGGATTTAAAACATACCGTATGAGTATCGCATGGAGCCGTATTTTCCCACAAGGCGATGAAACGGAGCCAAACGAAGAAGGTTTAGCATTTTACGACCGTGTATTTGATGAATTAAAAAAATATAACATTGAACCCGTTGTTACGATTTCTCACTACGAGATTCCACTGCATTTAATTACTGAATACGGCGGCTGGCGTAACCGAAAAGTGATTGAATTTTTTGAACGTTATGCAACAACATTGTTTAAACGCTATAAAAACAAGGTGAAATATTGGTTAACATTCAACGAAATTAACGGCGCAACACACATGCCGATTTTGGGTCTTGGTTTTTCACCGGAGAGTGAAGAAACAAAGTTACAAGATAGCTTCCAAGGTCTGCACCACCAGTTTGTAGCAAGCGCACTTGCTGTAAAAGCCGGACACGAAATCCTCCCTGGCAGCCAAATTGGCTGTATGCTGGTTTACGTCCCAACTTATTCTTACGACTCAAATCCTAAAAATGTGATGCACGCTCTGCAAGAGCAGCGTCTATTCAATAACTATTGCGGTGATGTACAAGTGAGAGGCGCATATCCAGCCTTCGCAAAACGTTTCTGGAAGGAAAATGGCATCACTTTAGACATTCAAGAAGGCGACTTAGAAACCATTAAGGAAGGTACAGTTGATTTCATTTCATTAAGCTACTACATGTCGCGTACAGAGAAAAAGGATAAAACGCCAGAAGAAATTGGACAAGGCAACTTGATCGGCGGCGTAAAAAATCCATTCCTGGCTGCAAGTGATTGGGGCTGGGAGATTGACCCAACTGGCTTGAGAATTGCTTTAAATCAACTCTATGACCACTACCAGGTTCCTTTGTTCGTCGTTGAAAACGGACTGGGCGCTTATGATAAAGTAGAAGAAGACGGAACCATCCATGATGATTACCGGATTGATTATCTGCGCGAGCACATTAAAGCAATGGGTGAAGCGATTGAAGACGGTGTAGAATTAATGGGTTACACACCTTGGGGCTGTATCGACCTAGTAAGTGCATCTACCGGAGAAATGTCTAAACGTTATGGTTTTATTTATGTAGATAAACACGATGATGGCAGCGGTACACTAGAACGTAAAAAGAAAGAATCCTTCCACTGGTACAAAAACGTTATAGCTACCAATGGAGAAGAATTATAAAAACATTTCTTTTGGTTAAAATGAACATTTTTTATTTGGATTGTTACTGGTAAAGCAGGCAAAACCTAAATTACAGCTGGCCTCAGAATTTGCTTCTGTGTGCCGTGTAATTTAGGTTTTTTCATTTTTCAAACAGCAAAAACAGCCGGCTATTTTGGTAGCCGCTTTTTATTCACTCAACTTAGGAGGTACCTGTATGGACCACACAGCGTTAGCCAAAGATATTTTAAAGCTGGTCGGTGGAGAAGAAAATGTGCAGAACGTTGTTCATTGCATGACGAGACTCCGCTTTACCCTCTCTGACAACAGCAAAGCAGATCGTGCTCAGCTCGAAAATTTACCCGGGGTGATGGGAACTAATATCAGCAGCGGGCAATTTCAAATTATCATCGGAAACAATGTTCCTAAAGTTTATCAGGCTCTTGTCCAAAATAGCCATATAAGCACAGAAGGAAACAAAGCAACCGAATCAAAGGAAAAGAAAAACCCTGTAACGGCTGTGTTTGAAGTGATTGCAGGCGTATTTACGCCGATCATCCCAGCCATCGCCGGAGCGGGTATGATTAAAGGTTTTCTGGCCTTGTTCGTTACACTGGGATGGTTAACACCGGAAAGCCAGACGTATGCGATTTTAAATATTATCGGTGACGGCGCTTTTTACTTCCTGCCTATTCTGTTGGCAGTGAGTGCAGCGAGAAAATTTAACACCAATCCCTTTATCGCCGCGTCAGTCGGCGCCGCTATTCTTCATCCGAATTTAGCAGCGTTATTTGCCAGCGGAGAAAAGATTGAATTTATCGGCATTCCTGTAACCGTAGTAGCAACCTATTCGTCTACTGTTATCCCGATTTTATTGGCAATCTGGGCGGCTTCTTACGTAGAAAAATGGATAGACCGTGTTACACATCAATCTTTAAAATTAATTGTTGTACCAACATTAACTCTGTTGATCATTGTTCCTTTTACATTAATTGCGGTTGGTCCGCTTGGAACGGTAATTGGCGATTATTTATCAACAGGCGTTAACTTCTTGTTTAATAATGCAGCCATTGTTTCTTCCATTCTGCTGGGGGCAACATTCTCATTAATTATTATGACGGGTATGCACTATGCTCTTTCACCGATTATTATTAATGGGCTGGCTCAAAACGGATTTGACTACATGATTCCAGCTATGTTTGTCGCTAATATGGGACAGGCAGGTGCGGCCTTGGCTGTTTCCCTGCGTACTAAAAATACAAAGTTCAAATCACTGGCTTTCACGACTGGAATTACCGCTTTAATGGGTATTACAGAACCAGCCATGTACGGAGTCAATATGAAGCTGAAAAGACCTTTTGTCGCAGCTATGATTGGCGGTGCTGCCGGCGGGTTCTACAACGGGCTGACAGGCGCTAAAGCCTTCGTCATCACCGGAAATGCCGGCCTGCCGGGTATTCCAGTTTTAATTGGTCCTACTTTTATTCACGCCTTAATTGGTTTAGTGATTGCCTTTGCGGCTGCCATCATTGCCGGCTACTTCCTCGGATTCAAAGATGTAGAAACGGAACAAAAAGCCCCGTCTGAACCAAAACAGCCGGTAGAGAACAACACCTTATCTGTCCAGCCAGGTGTCACTGCTGAACAGCTGTTCAGTCCTCTTCAAGGGGAAGTGAGAAGTTTGCACACAGTGAATGATGCGACATTTTCACAGGAAATTATGGGGAAAGGCCTCGCCATTTTTCCTCATCAAGGAGAAGTAGTCTCTCCTGTACACGGAACCATTACGACGATTTTCAAAACGAAGCACGCAATTGGCATTACGAGTGACGATGGAGCCGAAATTCTGATTCATGTCGGCTTGGATACGGTTCGACTGGACGGCCAGCACTTTACCGCCCATCTGCACGAAGGCAGCAGAGTTAAACCTGGTGACAAAATTGTTTCCTTTGACGTGGAAGCCATTCAAGCAGCCGGCTATGACCTGGTGACACCGATTATTATTACAAATACAGATCGCTACAAACAAATCGAAGCGGCCGCTCAAGGGACAGTACGTGCCGGAGAACCGCTGCTGATGCTGTCTGCAGAGAGTGCGGAAGAATCTGCACTCCATACTTCACCCGTCCTGTCATAAGCAGCTGTGTATAACCGGTTTTTATAAGGTGAAAGAATAAATAAGCAAAAAGAAAAAGGATAACGGCTTCGTTATCCTTTTTTTATACAAAAAAGCTGAATCGGCTAATGATCACTTTATATAGAGAAAAAACTGAAGCTCTATGATCCCCTCTCCTGAACGGCTGCTCACAAAAAAGAAAGGAATGTTGTATCTCTTCAATTTAAATTTCTCATTAAACTCCTGCTCGAGGTTTTTTCTGTCGTCCTCGGTTAAGTCTTCCGCATACCCTCTAACCAGTACAACAGTAGATGCGCGCTTGCTTTTATCTATAATCAGCCGGAACATGTCTTCATCACTTTGATGAATCTTCCCTTTTATCACAAATACAATCGCATCAACATTCTGGAAAGGAAAATACTCACGGTAGCTTCGAAGCGGATGGGCTTTTGTATCATAACCTGGTGTATCGATAAAGTACATTCCATTATACAGATGATACCATACAGGCTCTCGGCTGCTGCTCCAATCGGTTGTATCCGTTCCCTGGCCAATGTTCGGTTTCGGTTCACACTTTCCATCCGTCAGCTTCAGTAGAAGAGAAGATTTTCCGGCACCCGGCTGGCCAATAAATGCAATCTTCCTGCTCTCCGCTTCTTCCAGCAATGCCGCAAGCTTCAAAAAATTCTCTTCCAGCCTGCTTTTTCTCCAATAAGGAGCAGTATCGTAAATGGAAGAATCATAACCAGTGTTCTTTTTGTCCCGCTTAAATGGATTTTTCACCATAGTCCGTTACTGCAGCTCTTTCTTCAATACCTCAGTCGCCAATTCATGGCAGTCATCCAGGTAATGAATGCCCGCTTTATACGTCATTGCATATCCGGCTGACGCCGCGATAACCTGGCCGACGATCGGAACATATTTAGATGAATTTTTAAGTGCCGTCTTGGTGGCAAAGCGTTTTAACAGAAGAGACAGCCCTTCTTTTGTCGCGTAGTCCAGTACTTTTTTAGCCACTGGAAGCAGTGCGCCTTCTAATAAAGCAAGTTTGGCGTCATTTAATCCATACGCTTTATTAATTTGAGAGAACAGCTTTAACATGACAGAAAGGTCAACGCTGATGTCGACTCCCGGAACTGGGTTAATTCCATTTGCTGCTGCGATCGCTGCATATTTCGTCACCAGCTTTTTGCATTCTTCTCTTTTTTGCTCTAGATGCTCTACCGTATACGCTTTCGCATAACGGATATACTTTTCTTTCTTCGCGGGCTCCAGAGATTCCTGAATAGCGTCCTGCAAAAAATCAAAACCAGTAGAAGTTCGGCAGCTTGTAAAGTATATGTTTTGCTTCGATCCCACCTGCTTTTCTACATCATCGATAATATCTTGCTTCAATTCTTCCAACGTTTTTCCGTCTTCCCACAGCTGATCGCTCATGTTGCGGACAAACAAGCACACTTTCCCGCTTTCCTGCAGCTCTTTAAAAAAGCGCGTATCCGCTTCATGGAATTTTCCGGAGAACACACAGAGGAACAAATCAAATTCCTTTGGATTAAACTGGCTCATCCATTCATTTGGCGGGAACTTGCTTGTCCCATAGCCCGGCAGATCCACCAGCAGCAGGCCTTCATACGGAATAAAATCAGCTTCTGTTGTCACATCAGTAGACGCTCCCGTTTCGGCTACCCGTTCACCGACCAGCTTATTAATAATTGAGGATTTACCTGCTCCCGGCTGGCCAAACAGGGCAATTTTCAGCGGCTCGCTGTTTTCTTCCTCTATTTGTTTTTTAATTTTTTCAATATCATCATAAATCGACATGTCCTTCACCTCATATGTATCGTTAAGCAATATTTTATCATAGATTGCTTGAGCCATTATAAAAGATCAAAATAAAAAGCTTTACGCTAAAGGCACCTTCTTTTCCTACTCAGAAAAAGCCGGGTCTCTAAAACGTAAAGCTTGTCACTAGTATACTACTTCATTCCATTTTAAAATCTAGTTAACTCTGCCTCTTTACCTCATGAATGGCCGATCAGCACAAAATTAATAATAAAGGCGGTACTCACTACATACATCATCCAATGAACTTCTTTCGTTCGGCCTGTCACAAGCTTTAGTACAGCGTAAGAAACAAAGCCGAATGCCAGTCCTTCTGCAATGCTGTACGTTAAAGGCATTAAAATCAGCGTTAAGAAAGCCGGAACAGATTCTGTGAAATCATCAAAGTTGATTTTTTTGATTTCGCTCAGCATCATTGAGCCGATAATAATCAACACAGCTGCTGTTGCCGCATTTGGGATAAAGTGAATAAGCGGTGCCAAAAACAGCGTAAAACCAAATAAAACAGCTGCAGTTACGGCTTTTAATCCCGTTTTCCCGCCTTCTACAATGCCCGTGGCATTTTCAACATACGTATTTAGCGCAGTGCTCCCGAAGACAGCACTGGCCATCGTTCCAATCGAATCTGCCGTTAAAGCGCGGTTTAAGCCGGGTACTTTTCCGTTTTCGTCAGCCAGTCCCGCCTTTTTTGTTAAACCGATCAAAGTCGCCAACGTATCAAACAGCTCCACAATGGTAAAAGAAAAAACAACTGAAAAAAGGCCGTACGCAATTGCCCCTTTTAAATCAAGCTGCAGGAACGTATCCGAAATGCTGGGCGGCGTTAATGAAAAGACGTCACTCCATTTGTGCGGAATCTCTTGAGCTCCCACCAGCATGGCTAAAACCGTTGTAGCGAAAATGCTGATAATCAATGCTCCTTTTATCCGCTTCGCCATTAACACGGCACACAACACGAGCCCGAACAAAGCAAGCAGCGGGCCTGGCTGGGAAAGGTCTCCCAGGGAGACAAATGTGGACTCATTCGCCACAACTAATCCAGCATTTTTAAATCCAACAAAGGCAATAAACAATCCAATACCTGCCGTAATTGCCGCTTTTAAACCTTCTGGAATTGCAATAATAATTTTTTCACGAATACCTGTAACCGTCAGCAGGAAGAAGACAATACCTGAAATAAAAACAGCTCCTAGCGCTGTTTGCCAGGAAAGCCCCTGCCCTAACACAACCGAATAAGTAAAAAAGGCATTGAGTCCCATGCCCGGTCCTAAAACAATTGGAAAGTTTGCCCACAGACCCATGAGGAGTGTGGCAAACATAACCGCATAGATGGTCGCTCCCAGTGCAGCTTCTACCGGCATGCCTGCATCTCCTAAAATAATAGGATTGATCAGGATAATATAGCTGACGGTCATAAATGTCGTCAACCCGGCTAACATTTCTGTTTTTACGCTCGTATTGCGCTCGGACAATTTAAAAAACCTGTCTAAAAACAAATATAGTGAACGCGCAGGAGGCTTTTCCTGTTTTTTCGCGTTTAAGTTACTCATTTTTTTCAGCTCCTTCGTCGTTAGTCAAAAAAAAATAAGCTGCAAAAAATATGCCGACTAAGCATATCTTCTGTAGCTTGGAAATGCCGGTTTTTCTAGCGGAATAATAAAATTGCGGATTTCAATATGGGTCATTATACGGCTGTAAGCTTTATTTAACAAGGGATTAGGAACACTTTATATAATTAAAAAACTAATATGCTGACGTTTGGTTTCGAACAAAAGAAAAGAACCCAACGAGGTCCTTTTGATTATATCTTTATATATTGCGCCATACCGCCGCATATTTCCTTTGATATTTAGGGTCTTCTTCTCTTTCTATTAAGTCGAGAGCTGCTTGTTTGATTTCTTCTCTTTTCACTTCATCATATAAGTGTTTTAAACCATGAATGATATCATATCGAATCAATGTATCATTTTTTTCATCTGTGCAATTTATAAAACGGTCAGTAAAGTGATCCATAATGAGTTTTTGTTGTTCATCTCCCGCTAAGCCCACTCTCCAAATAGACTGTAAACTATGCCTGGCAGTGACAAACTTAGGATCTTTCGTTACTTCCCACAGCTTCGGAAAGTCATTCACTATTCTTTTCTCTGGATCACTTATGGCTAAAGAAGCCAGAAATTGTGCTGCACGTGCTCTTTTATGATGATCACGGCTCGTCAGCTCCTGTAGCAATTGATCCCAAACTTCATATGCCCATTCGACTTCCTTTTCGGTTTCCGTTAATACCTTTTGATAAGCCTCATACTGGATTCCTTTGTTATCTGATTCTAAATCCTGAAAATAACTTTGAACTCGCGCATCCATTTCATCAGCTCCTGTGAAAAACGATAATTTATTTTAACACAGCTTTAAACCCTTCTGTCCCACTCATTTAATTAAAAAAGCCGTTTCCCTGGTTAGAGAATCGACTTTAAAACACTTCTTTCCATTAGGCTTTCGTAAGGCTAATGGGTTTTTATCATAAGCAATGTATCTTTGATTTGTGCTGGTGCAGACTCTAAAGCATATCCGGTCCAATACACCTTTACCTTCTGCCCTTTTTGGAATTCTGTATCAAAAGTTTTATTAATCAAAGGGATATCATAATACGTTCCCTCTGATTGAATACCCTTATCTTCTAAAGCAGCTATAAGATCTTTTTCTGTTTTTCCTTCCACGTCAATATCACTCATTGGAATGACCAAAACCCTGGAACCCTCTGCGGATAAAACATATCCCTCGCTCACTCTTTGATTAAAGATCCATATAATTAAAATAATAGAAAGTAAGGCAGCTGCTCCAACAACTGCTTTTTTCATTTACTCTCCCCCCTTTTGTCTTTTTCCATATTCGCTGCCGTTCATTTATCCGTTTTTATCATTCATCTTTTCTCATAAAGAAAACAAGACATCCTATTAAATGGAGACATAATGTCTTGTTTTCATATAATCTATTCTTCCAGCACTTCAATTTCAACGGCTGTTCCTTGTGCAGGATCAGAAAACATTAAATCAGCATCATGGGTAACTTGTACTTTTTGACCGGTCTTTAATGCAGCTGCTTTAGCTTGATCCATGGATTTTATATCAAATATAATACCGTTCTTTTTATCATCTGGCTTCGAAGTCACCCAGATAGTCGCGGAATCTTCATTTTGAATGTATCCAGTAAACGTAGAGACTTCGTTATTTGGAGTAGTTTCTTCTGATTTCCGTATCACTTCCACCTTTTCCGCTGCCAGTGTGAGAATGGCAGGCTCGTTATGGGGTTTAGAATTATCCCACCAGACCTTCACTTCGTCACCTTTTTTTATTTCATCAAAGATATTTTTTTCAGTTACAAACCAAATGATATTCTCAGGTTCTGTGCTTTTAACAATCTCTTTGTAGCTTGTGTTTAAGGCATCCTTCTGTGTAATACCTTTTACCACTAATATTTTTTCTCTTCCATTATCCTCAGTCTCTTTTGCTGTAGCATAACCTTGAAACTCTTCTAATGATTGTGTATCCGTATCGGTTGAGCCCGCATCTTTTCCACCTGAACAACCTGCCAGTATCGAGAAAACAACCAATATAGTAATAATCCATTTGCTTTTCAAGCTTCAGCCCTCCTTTTTCTAGTGTTAAACCATATAATCCGCAACCCAAAAGGAATATGTTTACAATGGATATGGTAACATTCCATGTAAAAAAGAACCAATTACTTTTCTGGTCCTTTGTTTTTTCGTATTGAATGAATACTGTAACTCGTTTATTTTATCCAGTCTGTTTCCTAGGCTCCATTAAATAATGCTTTTGATTTTAAAGAAAAGGTTTCTCATCATCAAACAGTCAGCCCTGTTCTTGTATCATTTTCATCCGTTATATATTCCACATTTTCAAATCCGCAATCGATAGCATGGTCATGTAATAATTCGAGGCCTTTCTTATTTTTGCAATATATTGTGACATAACTGCAATCAACTACTAACAGAACAAGCTCACACTGGCTTTCTATAAACTCTTCATAAGTATCAATTGTTGAGAATTCACCATTTTGATAGGCCTTTAAATCAGCGAAAATCATGTAATATGTATGGTCTTCTAATAAACGTTTGAGTTCTGCCCCACCAATGGTATCCTTATCTGCTGGAAAAAGCTCTTTCAGCTGTCCATTCTCTACCCTATAGGACTCACCACTGCCAATTTGCCAAGCAAAAACGGTAATATCGATTGGCTTTAGCACGTTTCCAAGCAAGCTTCCATATTCATTTGGGATTTCAAAACTAACACCTCTTCTCATAACCTCACCTCCCTGAAGATTATCGTTTAACTAAGCAGCCAAGTTCGTTAAAGAACGTACAAGCATCTCAAATTATGGTGTATTTGAAATTTGGTCCTTCTTGCCTTTTTTTAATCATTACGTTTTCATCGAGCCCATTACATACGGCGAAATAGCCCTCGTTTAAGTGAAAACCAATACCTGCTAAATGAAAATTCGCTTCGCTTGTTTCACACCTTTCCATTATTTCAATCCCCATCACCTTTTTTCCCACAACGAAATTCCATTCTTCTAATTTGTTCTTTTCCCAATGAAGCTTTAAATCTGATTCATACCAGGAAGGATCTTGGGAAACGAGGATTTGATCAAACGTAACAGCGAATTCGTCCGTTTTATATGCACATAATTCTAATTGATAATCTTCGAAACCAATTATCACGGGGTAGTCATTAAACCATTCATTTTCAGTTTGTTTCCAAACGATCCATACCTCTTGTATATTTTTACCGATAAGCGCTTCAAGTTTCATTCCGTGGTCTTCTATAATATTGGATGGATTGGTATACATTTTGGGGTTGTAGTGTTTAATTCCCAACATAAAGGATTCTCCTTTTACTATTGAATAATGATTTTAGCCTCAGCCCGCTCCACTAGTTTAACAAGAAAATGAATAGTGTTCTTTAATATGCCCTTCCTGGAAGCCGGTTATCGAAAACGCCTTTTATTCAACAGTTTCGGCAAACTACTGCTCAGTGAGAGAATAGGTTGTTCATTATATGGATGTGTTGAATAACATACTTGTATTGTGGTTAGAGTGAAATTATCTAAACCTAAGAAGCTTTTTAATCTTTAACGGCTGGGCAAACTTCGAGGAAGAATCCTTATTCAAAGCCAATAATAAAATCATTCCAATAATACAAACTGCGCCCACCCATTGGAAAACTCCAAAGGGTTCTTTTAGCCAAAAGACTGTCGTTAGGACAGCCGCCAGCGGTTCTATACTGCCAAAAAGGCTTGATTCTTTAGGCGACAGACTTTGTAAACTTTCGATATAAAACCAAAAGGCAATCATTGTACCAAATACAATAACGAAGACTAAATATACATAAGCCTCTAATGTTAAGCTTTTAAAATCCATTTGCCAAGGTGAATGGGTGAAACTTAATGCAAAACCGCCGATAACCATAGCCCAGCCAACAATGACAAGAGAATCGTATTGCTTTAATAAAGGAACAGCATATAACGTGTAAAAGGCAAAGGCGATTCCAGATAAAACACCCCAAATCACTGCAAGTATCGGTACAGATAATTGAGAGATTGAGCCGTTGGTTAATAAAAAAAAGCAGCCTGCTAAAGCAAGCGAGACGGTTATGAAATCCTTTCTTGTGAAAACGGATTGTTTGCGTAAGATGGAATACAGAATAATCATGACAGGTGCTAAATATTGCAATAGCGTTGCGACAGCCGCATTTCCGTGTTTGATGGATGCCATATACGTATACTGAACCGCAAGCATACCCATTAATCCAAAGATCATCAGTGGAACAGCAGTTCTTTTCTTTTTCCATACATCAAGTATCTGAGAAGAGTCTTTCCTAAAAAATTGAACGGCCAGGAGTAAAAAACCTGCTATAAGTAATCGGATCGTTACAAGCCAATTTATATCAATGGCGTATTGATAAAAAAGCTTTTGTGCAACGGTGCCTCCAATACCCCAAAAAGTCGCTCCGGTAATGACGAGAAATAATCCTTTTCTTCTATTCATGTTCGGTTCTCCACCTTCAACTATAAAAATAATATTATAATATTGTCATAATAAGTGAAGAATCCCTTAAATAATACTTAAATTGAATGTAAAAATATAAATATATTGAGGCGGTACTATGCAAATAAAAGATTTTAGAATTGATCAAAATTTAAAGGAATTAACAGAACATCGTACCGTTGTATTGCCGATTGCCTGTTATGAAACCACGATTAGCCAAAATATTAATGGATATATACCTCTTCATTGGCATGATGAAATTCAATTTGTTTTGATTATAAAAGGAGAAGCCATCTTTCAAATAAATGAGGAAAAAGTAGCGGTTCGCGAAGGCAAAGGGATATTTATAAATAGCGGCTGCCTGCACATGGCGGAAGAAAAAGATGCATCTGGTTGTGTTTATATTTGTTTAAATGTTTCTCCGCATTTTGTTTTATCACAAGAACTTTATTCTTCTTATGTAAGCCCTTATATTCATGCGACTAATTTATCTTACTTATACCTAGATACAAAGGAACCTTGGGAGAAAAACATTGTAGATACCATTATAAAAATCAATCAATTGATTCAACAAAAGCCACCATTCTATGAAATCGAAATCACCATACAGCTAACGTTCATTTGGAGAAATTTAATCGCTAATGGCTTCCAACCAGAGTACGAACAAACAGAAATGTTGAAAAATCATCGATTGAAGCAAATGTTAAATTGGATACATCTACATTACGCTGAGAAAATCATGTTGGATGATATTGCAAAAGCTGGTCAATTGAGCCGTTCGGAATGCTGTCGATATTTCAAGCGAATGTTAAACAAAACACCATTAAATTATGTAATAGATTACCGCATTCAAAAAAGCTTACTCTTGCTCCAACAACCAGATGCCAATGTCACAGATGTTGCCTATCAAGCAGGATTCAATAGTACAAGCTATTTTATCGATAAATTCCGGAAGTCTGTCAACATGACACCACTAGCATACAAAAAACTCAAAAACGGATAGCTTTATTAGTGTTATTTTTTGACGAATGGCTATTTTGTGCCCTCCCCTTCTCATGTCTTAAAATACTAACATTAAACGGTTACTTCAGAGAGAATAGGCATTAATATGAGGGGGCTTTCCTAAAACTTTTCGGTCTTTTTCTTATTTAACGAATCTGTTCCTATTAGTTGAATAAGAAAATCAACAATATCTCGACCCCCTTTTTTAAGACAGTTATCGAAAAAGCCTTTTACTTAATAGTTTTAGTCAACTATGAACCTAGAATGTCAACACTAATTCAAAAAGCTTTTTTAATGTAAAAATGAATTACAAGGTTATTACTATGTCAGAAACAGATTCAGAAGAAACTAAACAACCTGAGGCCACTAGAAGTGAAACTAGACTGCTTCATTTCTTTTGTGCATTTCTTAACTGATTTTTTACCCGGCTTTTACAAAACCCGGGTTTCTCCTTAATAATTGCCGTTTAATCTATTACTAGATTTAAAAAATTATTGGTGAGGGGACACGTACTTTATGACTAATCAAACATCTACTAATGACTTGAACAGAAGAAAGTTCTTAAAAGCGGGAGGAATGGGCGCACTTGCTCTTACCCTTGGATCAACTGGAGTATTATCACTCGGTTCAAAAGTATTTGCGGATACAGCTACTAATCCAACCAATAATCCAGCCAGCGGCTTTGGTGGGTATGGCCCTTTAGTTCCGGATCCAAATGGTATTCTTGATCTTCCAGAGGGTTTTCATTACAAAATTATTTCCCAAGAGGGCGGTCAGCTGACAAACGGCGGAAAAATCCCTGGAGCCTTTGATGGAATGGCTGCTTTTGAAGGACCTAATAATACAACTATTCTTGTTCGCAATCATGAATTAGGAACAAGTGCGGACAATCCGGTGGTTGGAATCAACCCTTTTGATCCAGCCGCTAAAGGTGGTACAACAGCTCTTGTTGTTGGTCAAAATCGAGAAGTCATCAAAGAATATGTAAGCTCTTCAGGAACAATTCGAAATTGTGCAGGAGGAGCGACACCTTGGAATACGTGGCTGACTTGTGAAGAAACACGTACCGCGACACACGGATATGTATTCGAAGTGGACCCGCAGCAGCCGGAGAACGAAATGTCCAAAACTCCAATCAAGGATATGGGACGCTTTTCCCACGAAGCCTGCGCAATCGACCCAGCGACAGGATATGTATATTTAACTGAAGATGCTAGCCCAAGTTACTTGTACCGTTTTATTCCAAATGACACGAGCCAAAAACCAGGTGCGTTACAAAAAGGCGGAAAGCTTTATGCAGCAGCAATTGAAGCAGTAACTGACCCAGCAGCAAGCACATTTAAAACAGGACAAACATTTAAAATTGTTTGGAAGGAGCTGGATCCTCATTTATGCCGCGAGGATGCTAAGGCACAAAAATGCATTGAATTCAGCAGACTAGAGGGAGCGTTCTTTCAAGAGGGTGTTTTCTGGTTCGATGACACCTCTGCTGGGGACAAAAAGCTTGGACGCGTTTATCGTTATGTTCCTCACACTAATACATTAGAGCTTTTCTATGAGGGAAATGATGCACGCGAAATGGAATATCCGGATAATATTTGCTGTACTCCTTGGGGCGACCTTTGGTATGCAGAAGATGGTTCTGGACAAGATCGCATTATGGGAATTACCCCAGAAGGCAAAGTTTATCCTTTTGCCGCCAATCGCCTAAGTGGTTCTGAATTATGTGGCCCAACCTTCTCACCAGACGGAAACACACTTTTTGTCAATATTCAAACCCCAGGAAAAACCTTTGCCATTTGGGGACCTTTCCAACGCAGAAACGCTGCGCGCGCAAGAGAAATGTCCTTTGCTGCTCCTGCAAATCTTGCACCACAAGTTTCAGAAAAAGTGGCTAAGGCTGCTGAAGCACAAGGTATGTCCATTCTAGAAGCGGCAGCATTTGAGCGCCATGGAGTAAAGATGATTTAAACTGTTTAACAGGATATCATAAAAAGATGTAAACTAACACTTTGTATAGTTTACATCTTTTCTTTTTACTAATTTCATCTAAAAGTAATTGGCTGGGAGAGTTTCTTAGAACCCCCCAGCCCTCTTTTTATATTTCTGGATTGCCAACGCTAAACCAGACAACTCTTTTAAGAAAATCGGTCCTTTGTTAAAGAAGCGGCGCCCTAGTTATATACTATAAGTAAATATCAATTTAAACACTGTAAAGTCACTGCGTCTAAAACCTTCTTTAAACGAAGGACATTTTTAATGTTTCTTTAGAAGGTTTTGGCTCAACCAATATTTATTTATGAAGAAAGCGAATCAGCTCATCAAGGGGCATTTCTTCCATGGAAGCGAGGCGATGGTCCACTTCACAAAAAGACAAGCCGCTCGTCACCTGATTCGGTATAATCACACAGCGCATCCCCGCTCTTTTTGCAGCAAGAGCCCCATTTGCAGAGTCCTCAAATACAAGGCACTCTTTCGGTTTTAAGCCAAGACACTCCGCTGCCTGTAAATAAAGTGCAGGGTCCGGTTTCACGTTTTCTACATCATCCGCTGTGCGAATGCATTCAAAATGTTCAATGAGACCCAAGTTTCCTAAATGAGTGGAAATCCACTTGGAATCAGAGCTTGACGCCAAACCGATTTTTAAACCAAGCGCTTTTGCAGAAGTCAAATACGCTTCTACGCCAGGTCGTGCCCTCTCAGAAGCGATTCTCTGATCAAATCGTTCTGTTCTCAGCTTTCTGAGTGCTTCATGATCAAGCTGCCTGTTCAGCTGGCCTTCCATGAAAACGAAAGGGTCAAAATCAGATTTGGTCCCGACTAATTCAGCCCATTTACTGAGCGGCAGATCGCACTCGTGCTCCTGAAAAATTTCTTGAAGTACTTCATATTCATGGAGCTCTGTATCCAAAATCAGCCCGTCGAAATCAAAAATAACACCTTTAATCATGTTTTACACCCTTTCTCCTTAGAATCAAATGCATATTTTTTGCCTTTCCTCAAATATGTACCCTTCTTACTGAGTATGGATGACACTATTACATGATTCACCATAAAACAGTTTCCAGTTCTCTACAAACTGTTTGACATTTGATTCAGTAACTGGATGTTCTACTAACGATTTAAGAATCTCTGGGCCCACTGTTAAACCATGGGCGCCCGCTAAACCTACTCCATGCACCTGCTGTGTGTTTTTAAAGCTGGCGGCCAGCACCTGGCAGGACAGCTGATAGCGGTCAAATGACTCGACGATATCTCTTACCACCTGAACCCCGTCACCCGCCAGATTATCAATACGGTTTACATATGGAGCGACAAAGTCAGCTCCAGCTTTTGCCGCTACGAGCGCCTGCATCGGCGTGTAGATAGCCGTGGCAAGCGTCCGTATTCCTTGCTGCTTTAATTGTTTGATTGCTTTGATGCCTTCTGCTGTTACAGGAATTTTTATATAGAGATTCCCGCCGATTTCTTCTTTTAAATAGACAGCTTCTTTCACCATTTCTTCAGCATATTCCTGTAATACTTGAACAAAAAGCATCTTCTCTTTGCTAATGATGGAGCGGATGTCCTTTAGCAGAGGAAGAAAAGGCCTCTTTTCTTTCGTAATAATAGTCGGGTTGGTTGTCACCCCATCAACCGGAAAAAATTCATTGAGTTCTTGGATGCTTTCTATATTTGCTGAATCAATAACGAGTAACATATTTTCACCTCTTTTAACATAAAGAGAGTAACTTTTCAGTTACTCCCATCATACACTGATTTACTTATCTTAGCAGTTAAATGCTTCATGGATAGATTTATCCGCGTGATTTTCCTCCCGAAATATTCACCGTTGTGCCTGTTACATAGCTGGCACGATCCGAAGCCAGGTACGTAACCAGTTCACCAATCTCATCCAGCTTTCCAGGGCGTCCAAGTGGAATGGCTTTACTGTAGTCTGTTCCAAGACCTTCTACTGTTACACCGCGTGTATACGCCAGCGCCTCATTGTAAGCATCTGTTGTTAAGCCTGTTTGCTCGTTAATTCCCGGGGCCACTCCTACGACACGAATGTTAAATTTACCCAGCTCTTTCGCCCAGGAACGGGTAAAGCCATTGACAGCTCCTTTTGTAGCTGAATAAGCACTTTGTCCAGCTGAGCCTTCCATTCCTGCTTCTGAAGAAATATTAATAATAACGCCTTTATTATTCTTCACCATGACTCTTGCGGCTGCCTGCGCACACAGATAAGGACCTTTTTGGTTGATAGCAACCATAAAATCAAAATCTTTTTCATTTAACTCGTATTGTACCTTTTCTCCTCTGGCATCTACCAACAAGCGAGGCAGGTTGACGCCTGCATTATTGACCAAAATATCAACGGTTCCAAACAATTCCGTTGCTTTTGCCACCATACTTTCAACGCTTTCTTTATTCGTTACATCACACTGAATGTGATAAGTGCCATCTGCCTGCTCACCTGTCGTTACATTAATATCAGAGACAATGACCTTCGCGCCGTTGTTCACTAAATTTTCTGTAATTTTCGCGCCAATCCCTGAAGCACCTCCTGTCACAACTGCTACTTTGTTTTCTAATTCAAGCCATGAATTACTCATTTTATTTCCTCCTCTTTCTTTATAAACAGACACGTGTTTGTGATTTTTTATATTTTTTATCGTTAAACTTTTTAGAAGATTTTTGCTGGGCATCGCCAGGAAAACCCTCATTTTGTGTTTATCTATTAACCATTTAAATAAATTATTTTTTTACAATTTGAATGGTTGTTCCTGCTGCAGGTACTTGGATATCTGATTCCTCAAGGTGCAATGTCCCTGGCAGATCCGCTGTTTCAGCGCCGTCAAATTTCAGTGTAATATGCCCAAGAGAACCTAAATTCTTTTTCACTACATCTCCTACAGCTGTAATGGTGTATGGCTGGCCACCCATTACGAAAGTATCTCCCTTTTCGATTTCACCGTTAATATCATTTACATCAATTAACAGGCAATAATCCGCTAATTCACTTGGCGCATTTGCTCCAAATAAAATGAACATTTTTTCTCCAAGAAAAGCCGCTACATCAGAGCCTAATCTGTTAATTTGAGTTTCATAAATTGTTTGCATATAATACGCCTCCGTTTTTGATTATCTATGATGTTATAAAGATTCTACTTTTTTATTCATATAATCCAAAGCTTGCAAGCCAGGCAATAAATACGGTTGGAGCTCCGGTTAAGAAACGTCCATACAAGACAGATGGCACACCGACTTCAACCGTTTCCGTTTCTGCTTCTGCTAATCCTAATCCAACTGGCACAAAGTCAGCTGCAGCCTGGGAGTTGATCGCGAAAAGAGCCGGCAGTGCAAGATGCGGCGGAATGTTCCCTTTTCCAATTTCCACGCCGATTAAAGTTCCAATTACCTGCGAAATAACAGCTCCTGGCCCTAAGAAAGGGGACAGCAATGGGAATGAGCAGATGAGTGATATTAATAGAAGACCAGGTAAAGAACCAGCATATGGTGATAAGTAGTTGGCAAACAAGTCACCAACGCCAGATGCCTTAATCACACCAATCAACATAGCGACAAATGCCATAAACGGTAAAATCGTTTTAATGATCGTATCGATCGTGTCACGGCCGGCTTGATAAAAGACGTTGACAATGGAACCCATCGCCATACCAACCCTGGCTATAAAGCCTTTAGGCTTTTGTTGTTCACTAATTTTCTTATCTGCGCTATACTTAGGTTTAGAAACATTTTTTTCAATTTGTCCGTTAGCAGAACTACTTTCCGATACAGAAGGTGTTGCAGCACCATCATGTAATTGAATGTTTTGCGGTTTTACACCCGAAACATAGATATCTTCGGTAATGTGTTTTGCTAACGGGCCGCTTTGTCCAGTTGGCATAATATTAATCGTCATAATTCTCTTTTGCGGGTACAGTCCGCAGCGGAGTGTTCCTCCACAGTCAATGATGACGCATGCCATTTCATTTTCAGGTACACTTGTTTTAAAGCCATCTACTAACTCACACCCTGTCAGTTCAGCAATTCGATCCGCTATATCCGGCTTTGTTCCGCCTGTTACGTATACCACTTTATTTTTTTCCTCTGTTGGTGTGATTATTAAAGGACCGCCAAATCCGCCTGGTCCTGCCTCAACAATAACTGAATTATACTTCGTTGCTGTTTGAGCCATTGTTTTTCCCTCCTTACAGGTCTACTGTTTCTTTCAGTTTTACACCCTGCTGTTTCGCCACGAAATGAGTAGTCAGGTCCGTTACCCAGCCTCTTAAAAAGTTTGTAAAGATCCCGACTAAGAAATAGCGAAGTGCCAGTTCCGTTGTTTCAAACCCCAGTGTTGTAATTCCAGCAGCAATCCCTAAGAATACAAATAGTTCACCTGGATTCACATGTGGGAAAAGTCCATTGTGCGTGTGGCAGGAGTAGGAAGCTGCTGCGTAATAGCTGGGCTTATACTTTTCTGGCAAAAACCTTCCTAATGACAATGTCATTGGATTGGCAAGCATGAATGTCCCGACAACAGGGAGAACAAAATAGCGGGTAAACGGATTTTTTCCTGACTTTCTTGCTACTCGCTCTACTTTTTCTTCTCCAATCAACCGAATAAGCGCATTCATTGCCACTAAAAGCATAATTAGAAGGGGGACAATCCCCGTGACTAAATCCACAAAGGTTTCAGCGCCTGCTCTAAATAAATTCATAAACCCGTCAGCTGCATTTACAAGCCAATTCATATGTTTCACCTCATACTTATTTATTTGTTTTTTCTAGATAAAAGTAAATCAATCCAGCTCTTTTTAACCTTTAACTCACCTCCTTTAGAGATAATGTGATAGCTATGTAACGCATCCTCGATGGCTAATCGAGTCAGCTTGTTTACAGAATGGAAATCCTTTTCATTTAAATGCAGAAGATTTTTCCCTTCAAACCCTTTTAATGTCTTCACTCTGGAAAGAACCGTTACCCCCTGCATTTTAGCCGCCTGTAAAATGTTGTTGCGCCGGTCAATGGCGAACATGACAACCGTACCAGCTTGAAACAATCCTGTTTTTTTGCCAATGGCTACTCTGCCAAGCTGCCGCATTTCTGCATATTTCCTATTGAAATGCTTGATTTGCAGAAAGCCAAAAAAGCTTTGCGTAAGCCAGGACAAGCCGATTAACACAATCACATACCATAACATAGCCAAGCCTCCTTTCTTGATGGCAAAATGCTTTTGCTGAACCATACCGTTAAAGCAGAATTATTTTTCCTGTTCTATTAATCGAAGCATTTCCTGAGCTGTTTCTTCAGTCGTAACAAGGGTATTAATAAATTCTCCTCTTAAACCACCGATAATAGAGGGCGCTTTTTCAATCGATTCTGCTACGGCAATAGAATAAGGAATAGTACGAAGTTTCTCGATCTCAATAGCGATGGTCCGTTCCGATAAATCAGATCGAATGAGCGTTCCTTTTATATCATAAAATCGGGAACAAATATCCCCAATTGCCCCTTGGCGGTTCAACTCTTCTATCTCCTGATCGCCACAAAATCCAGCCCATACAAGGTTAGAAGATTGGTTCGGGTTCCCTATTCCTACAACTGCAACGGTAAGGTTATCCCATAATTCTGTTATTTTGCTGAAGTAGTTCGATTGAACAATATCGTCTTTTGTTTCTTTTCTTTCTACTACTGCTGCTGCGTCGATAAAGTAAGCTGTTCCATCAAAATCTTCTGCAATATTGTACACAATCGTGTTAACATGATATTTCGTATCCATAGGTCCGGGACCGCCGACCAGCGGAACAAAATGGGCATCTTTTTTGTCAACATGATGAAATTCACCGATCATGCTGGACATAGTGGTTCCCCAGGCAAAGCCGACTACGTCATCGTCCTTAATAATTCTCTTGAGAAGATCAGCACCAGCCGCTGCGACCGCTTTCTTTTTATCTGCTGCTGTTTGATCTTTTTTTACAGGCAGAATTATAACTTCCCGCAAATTAAATATTTTGGCAATGCGCTGCTCTAAATCAAAGGTTTCATCAATATCAGTTTTAATTGTAATATTCACAATTCCTTCTTCCCTGGCTTTTTTAAGCCAGCGGCTGATTGATGTGCGGTAAATTCCCAGTTCTTTTGATATGGTACTTTGTGTCATATCTTCTTCGTAATACATTTGAGCAATTCTCACCATCAGCTTTTTTTCTTCTCTGCTATCCATCTTCTTTACCTGCCTTTGAAGGTATGAATTCGCACACATGTGCAGTCTTTTTTTAAAATCAATCATTTGTGCTTTTCTTGGGTTGAGTATACGCTTTCAAAAATGCGCTGTCAACAACATTTTAACTTTTGTGCTGTTTTTTATTTTTTCATGTCATTTGTGCAATATAAGTTTCCCATTGCTCTTTTTGTTTAACCCTTCTTTAACATCCTGCTCTGCTTTCAACTGCCAGAAAAAAATCGGGCTCTTAAAAGAGTCCGACCCTGCCTGCTGATAAACGCCTTCCCTTCCACACTGCAACCTTTTCTTTACTGTGTTCGAGGTAACCTGTATTCCACTGAAATAGCCTGTTTCCAATATATCTCTGGCTTTACCTTCTAGGCCGCGGATTACAAGTGTTCAGACACACTCAATATCAATGAGGATCCATACATGCCTTTTACTTGGCACCTGAAGGGCTTTGACCTCCCACCTTCTTTACCCGTTAACGGATTGCTTCTGATTAACTAAAAGGCTGAGCGGCTAAATAACAGATAGAAAGGTCACAATGAAAAGCAGGAATCCTGAACATTCAGCCGTCTTTTTTAGCATGAGGAAAAATAATCTTTGTGTTTTTTTAAAATACATTTATAATTAGGGTTACAAACTCACAATTCCAATTCGTTAACTAGGATTTGGATGTGAAATTCAATAGAGACACATCTGTTACATTGATCTGAAAAAACTGAATGTTCTTGTTTAAACTAACTTCGTCGCAAGAGAAAGGAAAAAAATATGTTATTAACGTACACAGCTATTGGAATTGCTTTATTTTTTGCTATGAACATTGGCGCCAGCGGAACAGCCGCTTCCATGGGAGCGGCTTATGGCGCGAATGCCATCAAAAAGCGAGGCGCTTTAATTTTAGTTTCCATTGCCGCTTTTTTAGGTGCCGTTTTGGGCGGCGGAGAAGTAGCAAAAACGATTGGAAAAGGAATCATCCCTTCTGATCTGTTGACGGTTAAAATCGTTATTATTATTCTTTTGGGCGCAACTCTTACTTTATTTATCTCCAATCTTCTAGGAATTCCGCTGTCGACTAGTGAGGTAACGGTTGGAGCGGTAGTAGGCGTCGGTCTTGCTTACCACCGGTTATTTACGGATCAGCTTTTGGTGATTTTATTGTTTTGGGTGATCGTTCCTATTGCGTCTTTCATCATTACTTTTGTTGCTGGAAAATTGATTTCCCGGGCGGAAAAACGCTGGCCTCAATTAAAAGGACAGGGTAAATGGGCAAAAGGGCTTACTATTCTATTAATACTTGGCGGCTGCTGGGAAGCATTTTCTGCCGGAATGAACAACGTGGCCAATGCAGTCGGCCCTCTTATTGGCGCAGGTATTATACCCTCTAATAGCGGCCTCTGGCTCGGCGCTTTATTTGTTTCAATCGGGGCCCTGGTGCTGGGCAGCAAGGTGCTGGAAACCAATGCAAAGAAAATTACCAAATTGTCTTTATTAGAAGGAAGCGCCATTTCATTTACAGGTGGTACGCTTGTGGTAGTGGCCTCTGTATTTGGACTGCCTATCCCCCTTACGCAAGTGACTACTTGCGGAATTCTTGGGGTAGGGGCAGCTCAAGGCGGTTTTGGCATTTTTCAAAAAGGGATTATTAAACGGATTCTGCTGATATGGATCATCTCTCCCCTGTTTTCTATTGTCGTTTCGTATTTCCTAATCAACCTGCTTGTAGATATGGACATTTACAATTTGATCGTGATGTTAAGTGTCTTTATTGCTACGGTTGGTTCCATTAAATTAGCACAACATGTGCGAGAGGAACAACGCTCTATTTATAACGAGGGTGAAGGAATTTAAGGTTTTCTCAGGTTAGCCGGCTTATCACAAGCTGGCTAACCTTTTTTAGTATCCTCTTCCTTCTTTGGCTGCATGTAAATATTCCAGCTGTATATCCAATACTTCCTTCTTTTAAAAATTATCTATAATCCTTATTCATACCTTCGGTCAACTTGCGCCCAGACCGCTTTGCTTTTTCATCGCTTCTTCCCGGAACTTTTTCTGCTCTTCAGGCGACAGCGCTTTATGCTGTTTTAAAAAGGCCTCATACGCTGGGATCACTTCTTTTACCGGTCCAAAGTCTTTTATTTCTCCATACTCCAGCCAGAGAGCTTTATCGCAAAACTCTTTAATCTGCCCCATTGAATGGCTGACAAAGAACATTGTTTTTCCTTTTTCTTTAAACTCAAACATTTTATTTTTTGATTTCTGTCCAAATACCTGGTCTCCTACTGAAAGAGCTTCATCCACGATAAGAATATCCGGGTTTACCGTGACAGAAATCGCAAAGCCAAGACGGGATCTCATCCCGCTCGAGTATTTTTTAACAGGCTGATCAATAAACTTGCCGATATCAGTAAACTCAATGATTTCTGCTTCCATCTCCCGTATTTCTTTTTTCTTGAAACCGAGCATTAAACATTTTAGTTCAATGTTTTCGCGGCCCGTTAATTGATTGTTCAGCCCCGATGAGATGGCGATGATCGAAGCCTGTCCCACTGTTGTAACCGTACCGGATGTAGGCGGTATCACACCGCCTAATATATTTGACAGAGTAGACTTTCCTGAACCATTTACACCGACCAGCCCAATAACATCTCCTTGCTTCGCCGTAAATGAAATGTTTTGCAAAGCATAAAAATCTTCCCCATAGCCCCCCGGCAGGATCACATCTAAAATCTTTTCTTTCGGGGACTTGTGCATTTTATATTTTTTGTAAACGTTTTGAACGACAACGGTTTCTTTCATCACTGCCTCCAGCTTATAAGAAATCAACAAAGCGATTTCTGAATTTCAAATGTAAAGCAGACCCAATCAAAAGCATCACTAATATTAAAGACCAAAAATAAAGCGTGTAAGGCGCATATTCCGTCATATACCATGTCGTCCCCAACAGAGATGCCCTATACCCTTCCACCAGATAATAAAGAGGATTCAGCTTTAATAAAAACGTTATGTCCACTCCTTTCAGCACAAGCTGGTCGGTATGCCAAATAAGCGGCGTAATGTACAATACCATTCTTAAAATAGACTGAACAATCTGCTGTACATCACGAATGATCGTCGAAAGTGTTGATGTAATAAGCGCAAGAGCTAACAAGAAAATTAAGGTGGCAAGCATAAAATAAGGCAGCTGTATATAATAAACAGACAGCTTAAAATCTGTAAACTGTAATACAATGATGACAATGGCCACTAGCATTAAATGAGTATAAAAATTCGCCATAATGACAAAGGAAGGAATAGCACTCATCGGAAAGCTCATTTTCGAGATCAGCTGCAACCTTGAATAAATCGATTTGGAGGACTTTGAGATAGCCGGATTCACAAAAAACCACACAATCATTCCTGTTACCATCCAAATAAAAAAAGGTACGTGAATACCATTTTCCATGGTTATCTGCTGGCCTCCCCGGACCCCAACGCCAAATACCAGCCAGTAAATGGCCAGTTGAATCACTGGATTTAAGATTTCCCAGAGCCGGCCCAAATAATTATTGGTATGAGCGCTTTTCAGTTCAAAAGCGGAAAGTCTCAGAATAAGATAAAAAGAATGAATTTGCTCCCTTACAATGGTAATCAGTGACTTTATCATAAAAGGTGATCCTTCCCTTAAACGCATAATAACTTTGTTACCATCATTGCCTAAAAACCCATATTATAAAAATAATCACGCAATGCTATAACGCTTCTTTTAACAGAAGGCAGCATTAACGCGTTTTTTTCTTTTGGGACAAGCTTTTTTCAGGAAATAAGTATCGTACGACGTTACGGCTGGATTGTCCTTTGGAATATGCATTCCATTTTTCCGCGTAGCTGCGAATCGCTTGAAGATCAAAATGATTCGCTTGAATGGAGTGAACAATAGAATCTGTATCCCTCACCATAGGTCCCGGAAGGTCTCTTTCAAACCCTTCTGGCACTCCCCGGGTCTGTTTATACTCTTCTAAATCATATGTAAAAAAAATCATGGGCTTTTGCAGAAGTGAAAATTCAACGGGGATTGATGAATAATCGGTAATTAAATAATCCGCCACAGCAAGCAGCTCATTAATTTCATATTGATCCGAAGAAACATTTACTACAAAGTCCGGATATTTCTCCCCAAAAGTAGTGGTTTGCTGAATGGCCGGATGCAGCCGTAGAAACAATAGATAGTCTTCTCCGAGCTGTTCAGCCATTTTTCCAATATCCAGCTCAAGCTCAAAATGCTCTAATGCTTGATCCCGGTATGTAGGAACGTACAAAATCACTTGTTTGTGCTCAATGGCTGGATATTGACCAGCTATTTTATGCTTCGCTTTTTGGAGCGCTCTTTTATCAAAAAAGAAATCGGTCCGCGGGACACCCGACGGTAAAATCTGTTTCTTTTGAAGGTGAAAGGATTTGATAAAAATATCAGCCATCTGATCTGAACCAGTCACTACCTTATGAAATTGGCTGTACACCTTTAAGAAACGTTTTTTGGCCCTTTCGCTTCTTTGTTTGACCGATCCATCCTGGAGTCCAAACTTCTTTAATGCACCTGAAGCGTGCCATAATTGTATGCATTCTACACTCTTTTTAAAGTGAACGGCAGCTAGAAATCCATAATAATTATCCACCAGAACACGACGAGATGTAGCTAAATGGTATATAGAGCGGAGCACATAAAATGGATTGGTTTCAAACACAACCAAATCAATGTCAGGACAGTCTTTGAAGAGATGAAGCTTGTTTCTTTTACAAAGAACGGCCACTCTCACAGAAATATGCTGCTGCCGTATTTCATCCAGTACATACCGGCTGTTATCGCCAAAACTGACAACAAAGGTTATTTTGTTTTGAAGCGGCAGAAAAGAAAAAAAGAAAAACATCCACTTAAAAGAAAATAGAAAAAGAAAAATGGCTAGCTCCCTAACCATTTTGAATTGCCTTTAAATCTTTTTTGATTTGGGATGTAGAAACCCCGATGGTTCTCGGCAGGTACACGACTTCACAGTATTCTTTAAGAAAATCAAAATGTCCCTCCCAGTCGTCTCCCATCACAAACAGGTCAACCTCATGTTTTATGACATCTTCAATTTTCTGGTCCCAGCTTTTTTCCGGTATCGCTTCGTCAACAAAGCGGATCGATTCCACTATCATTTTTCTATTTTCAAAGCTGTGGTATGCTTTTTTATTTTTTCCTTCGTTAAATTCATCTGTGGAAAGGCCGACAATTAAATAGTCACCTAATGCTTTCGCCCGTTTCAGTAAATTAATGTGCCCGAAATGCAGCAAATCAAAAGTACCGTACGTTAACACCTTTTTCATGTGCTGGCCCTCCTTCATGATGTAAAAAAACGTTTTTCTAACCCTTATTGTAGGAAGAAGAATTGGTTTTTATTCGGAGAAAGAGAAAAAAATGGCTTAACGGTTAAGCTTATAAAAATAACACACAGAAGTGATTACATATCCAGCCGACAAACCCTTTACTCTAAGCAGAAAGCGTATATATTTGTTCATTTTGTACATACTAAAGGGCAGAAATTTCAACCATAGGGAGGAAAAAGATTCTGATAAGAAAAAAGCGATTACGCACCCGTTGTTCTTTAGCTTCAATTTACTTTCGCGAACACTGCTTATACATGCAGATTGGTGTTCCCGGCTTTGATTCAACAGAACCAGACTCCTTGACCCTGCAGTTCGTTGAGCGGTACACAACCAAAAAGAAAGAATACGCTCTAACAGCTGCTCATGAAAGAGAAAATATGCTTCAAGCGTGTTTAACGGAAGCGGACCTCGAGCAGCTTTTATCTGAAGGAAAAGACTGGGACGTTTATATCGCCCTCCGTTCCGATGACAGAATACGCCTGTGCAGTAATGGCCTGGATTTGGAGCTGCTTTTTTTTCTAAAAAATGGCCAAATGTTGATGCCTTTTACAACCAACAAAGGAAATGTTTCGTTTAAATCCAAACAGCCTGGGCTGATTGAAAAAGCAGAACGAATTGACTTTATGGGTAAGAACTATATCACCTTAAAAGGCTATACCGTTTACCCTTTATGGCTCAAACGGCCCGATCAGCTGACAGGAACATTAATACTGTCAGCGAATGAAGAGAAATATGCCTTTAAAGTACCTTTAAGCATAAGTTACCGCCGGTTTTCATCAAATGGAGAAGACTATCTGCCTTTAGTTGTGTATGAAGCATCCGTCCCGATTGAATCGCTGCTTAGAACGCACGGTGAAGCGGCTGCACTAAAAGCAAGAATTGAATTTTCCTATGCTGAGGACAGCAGGAACATCAAAATGGAGACAGCTCCTATCAAGCTTAAAACTCCCCGCTTCACAAAAAAAGTGCTCGTTAAAAAAGTAAACGGTCAAAAGAAAGAAATCTCGATCACGAGAACGAAAACAAGCGGACAATTAACCATTCAGGTCCGTAACTTTGATGTGAAGACAAATGTAAAAGCAAAAATGAAGGAAAGAATGGTCTTTATAAAAAGACATGCTCTCGTCAAACAGCTCTATAAAAATGCTTTTTATTGGATTGGCAGACTTCCGGTCAATAAAAATGTCATTGTGTTTGAAAGCTTTCTGGGGAAACAATTCAGCGATAATCCCCGCGCTATTTATGAATATTTGCAGCAGCATAATTTCCCTTATAAACTGTATTGGAGTGCGGACAGGAAGCATCTTCACCATTTTCAGGATAAAAATGTACGCTGTATCCGCCGTTTTTCTCTTAAATGGCTTTTGGTCATGCCGCGGGCCCGCTTTTGGGTCACTAACAGCCGGATGCCCGGATGGCTTCCAAAACCAAAACAAACGCTTTATCTTCAAACATGGCATGGCACTCCGTTAAAACGGCTGGCGGCAGATATGGATGAAGTATATATACCCGGCACAACGGCTGAAAATTACAAAAAAAATTTTATTCTAGAAGCAAAAAACTGGGATTATTTAATTTCCCCTAATGCGTATTCAACCGAAATTTTTCGAAGAGCGTTTCAATTCGATAAAGAAATACTGGAAACAGGCTATCCGCGAAATGATTTTATTTGTAATCATGAGAAGGAGGAAACGGTTGAAAAGCTGGCAGCCGCTTATGGGATTCCCCGGCATAAAAAAGTGATTTTATACGCGCCAACCTGGCGGGATAATCAATTTTATGCCAAAGGCCGCTATCGTTTTGATCTTCAGTTGGATCTTGATTTAATGAAAGAGCAATTGGGTGAAGAGTTTGTGATTCTTACTCGCTTGCACTATCTCGTGTCTGAAAATCTGGATTTAACGCCTTATAAAGATTTTGCTTATGATGTCTCCCGTCATGAAGATATCCGTGAATTATACGTAATGGCCGATATTTTACTGACCGATTATTCATCCGTGTTTTTCGACTACGGCAACTTAAAGCGGCCGATGATCTTCTACGTATACGATATTGACCAGTACAGGGATCACCTTCGCGGTTTTTACTTTGACTTTGAACAGGAAGCACCGGGCCCGCTGGTGAAAACAACAGAAGAAGTGATACAAGCAATCCGGAAAATCAAAGAAAACGGATTTCAGCCATCCACAAAGCTCGATTCCTTTTATGAAAAGTTTTGTTACTTAGAAGAAGGAAATTCTACCCGCAAAGTCGTGGAACAAATCTTTTTACGCTAAAAAAGAACCGGTTTCGAATAACCGGTTCTTTCAGTGTGTAGACAAAGCCTTTCGCTTTTAAAAAGAGCCGATAAGTGAAGCCAGCCCTGCCGGACTTCGCGCATCCTAAGGCAGTGCTGGAGCCTCCTCGGCTGCGCCTGCGGGACCTCCCGACTCATTGGTACTTCCCGCAAGAGTCTTCGTCCGGCAGGCTTCGCTAAGTGGTGTAGAAGATCCATAAGCAAGGACTGAATAGACGTTTTCTCTTTTTTAAACAAAAAGATACGACCTTATTCGCTCTATACAATCTTGTCGCAAGCCACTTGGCGGCGGGAGGGCAACGCAGACTCCTATGGGACTAGCGGGCAGCTGAGACCGGTGGAGCCGCCAGGCGAAGTCGGGCTCTGCGCCTGCCCCATGGAAAGCGGAGCCGCCTGGACGCCGCCGATCCACTTCATTCATGTGCACAGTCATCCATATCATTTGTCTACAGTCTGAAAGAACCGGTTTTGAATAACCGGTTCTTTTTTAGTTATTTTACTTTTAGCCCGATATTCGAATGAATAGTCGTGTAAAAAGTAAAGTCGCGATTTTCATAGCGAATTTGATTTTCATTGAGTTTTCTAATATTGATTTTGTTGTAGTCATTATAGCGCAGGAACATCGCATAGCCCGCTGACGGCAGCTGATTTAATAGATCAAGGCTTACTTCCAGCCTTCCACGTCCATGCTGATCAACTTGAACAGGAATGGAATATTCTCTATTCACCTCTTCCCGGTCCCTGATGATCACATCGGTAATTTGATCGACATAATCACCGTATACGTTAAAATCCAGGCAATACTTATTATCATAAAACCGGTCTTCTTTAAAAATAGCCAGCATCGGCACCCGTATATAGCGGTACTTTTCTTCAAGAAACGGGGCTACATGATAAGGAAGATTGTCCTTAATCAGCACTGGCTTTACTTTCTCTTTTTTCTCCCATTCAAAAAGCTTTTCAAGCTGCTTCGTTTTTCCTTCCTTGAAGAGCTCATAAGCAATTTTATTCAACGGATGAAAAAAGTTGTCAGAGACCTCATAGCGCAGCCCTTCTGTCGTTTTCAGTATTTCATTAAACTTATTATAGTACAGTGCCTTTAATTTCGTTTTTTGAAAATGGCCCGTATTAAACAATCGTGTAATCGAGTCAAATTCATATAATCGATTAAGCAGCATCTTCTCTTTATCAGGCTCTAACTTTTTACTGATGATATAATGAATCACTTTGATATTGCTGTCTGTTTTTTGCATAATATTCGTTTGTTTTGTCAGTGAAGCATTATTGTCATCAAGCCGATTCAAATAATAGATGGGTGCTTTTGTCGTTGAAATCGTATTGCAGTGAATTAAAACATCCATAAAAAACTGTTTATCTTCTGCAAACTTCATTTCCGGGAAGACGATTCCATTTTCTTTAATGACACTGGCTCTGACCATCCTCGCCCGCGGCCCTAAATGCTGAAATATGTGGGGAATCGAGTAGGGAGATACATTTCTCCGTTCTTTGCAGGATTCATGCTCTCCGACGATTTTGGATCCATTTGTCTTCAGCTGTATCGTTCTTCCTACCACATAGTCATCGCCTGTTTTCTCTAAAATATCGTGCAGTGTTTCCAAGCCAGAAGGTTCAAGCCAGTCATCTGCATCCAGAAAAGTAAGGTAATTGGAAGTAGAGAGTTGAATCCCGAGGTTGCGCGGCTGGCCGGGCGTTCCTGTATTGCATTTGAGAAAAACAGCCCGAATGTTATCGTATTTCGCAGCGTACTCTAACAGGATCTCCCTCGAAGAATCTGTTGAACAATCATCTACTAAGAGATACTCAATGTGTTGAAACCCTATCGTCTGGTTAATCACCGAATCGATCGTTTTTCTTAAATACTTTTCTGCATTATAAACGGGTGTAACCACAGATACTTTCGTTTGATTGGCTTTTCTGCCCTGTGTGTTTTCCACTTCATAATAACCGTCTGCGTTATAGTCAAAGGAACGAGCTTTCGGAAACTTTATTACATTGTAAATCCAAGATACACTAACCATAAAACCTCCTCATCTTTCCACATGCATTTTTACCTTCAGGCTTCCTTCAAAGGCCGTCACTCTGGACGGCTGGAAGGACTGGCAGCCATACCGGCAGTTATTTATTTTGTAGACATAAATCGGTACATTTATTCATATCGTGTGTAAGGATTTATTTGAAAGCCTTTATTTAGTGGCTGACTCGGGATCTTTACACCCTCGTCTTTGTCGATTTCACCTCTACAGCTCCGCTGCCGCGCCGTACTCTTTCTACAAATACTTGAAGGGCAAAAACAGGCAGAACCATTTGTCTTTTTATTCTTTTCGGCTCACATAAGAGGCGGTAAAACCATTCTAATCCTAATTTCCGAAACAATTCAGGTGCTCTGCAGATTCGCCCCGATAAAATATCAAAACTGCCGCCGACCCCAATCATAACCGTTGCACCGAGTTCATTTTTAAACCGATGAATAAATTCCTCCTGCTTCGGGTTACCCGCACCGACTAATAAAAGATCCGGTTTCTCACGGGAGATCCGTTCTACAATGAGACGTTCCTCGTCGGATTCTTTTTCAAAATAGCCGTGGTGTGTACCCATAACCCGAGCATGGCCATATAGTTCTGTTAGTTTCTCGCCCGCAGCTGCCACTACGTCTTCCGTACTTCCGAGCAAGAACAATTTTGTGGCCGCGCCTGTATGTTCCCTGTGCTCAAGCAGGGCATGAATCATATCATATCCCCCCACTCGCTCTTTTAAGGAATACCCTAGTATTTTAGACGCATAGATAATACCGATGCCATCAGGTGTAATCATATCAGCAGCGGAAATCACCTCATAAAAGCTTGAATCCTTCCTGGCTTTCATGACGATTTCCGGATTGGCCGTTACAATAAAAGTTGGAAGAGCTTTTTCCATTCTTTCGTTCGTCCAGCGTACTGCTTCAGTCATGTTATTTTCCGCAAACGGAACAGATAAAATTTTCAGCACCAAAAACCCACCCTTTGAATAAATTTCGTATTTGTAGCCGATAGTATTGGCTAAACGCCTGCAAAATATGTCTCAAAGGCTGTCATCCACTTTTAAGATAAAAAACCGCCCATCCAGCTGGACAGGCGATTCTTAAGGGTATGGGCAGCAGTTGCTCTTAAAGAAAGACTGCCTGCACACTTTTTTGATGAAAAATTATGCTTCTTTCACGGCTCAGTGCCGTTTTGGACAAATAAAAAAAGCCCAAATGCTGATATTATCCCCTTTAAGTAGACAGTGTAAAAAGCCCACGTGTTAACATGTGGGTGTATATACTTCTTCTTGGAGG